>NZ_JBJXIB010000049.1:0-38491 GCF_046115965.1 Janthinobacterium sp. CG_23.3
TTGCGAGGAGGGGCGGGAGACGACCCACGTTGTCCGACCACTGATTCCCCAGGAAATCGTGGTCTGTCCCCGGTGGCGTGTTGCGCGGGATCAGGCGCGCCGGCGCCGCGTCGTGCGATTTGGACAAGCAGCGTACAATGAATCCTTACCTCCTGTTCAGCTGACGCTAGGCTTTTTCCGTATGCTTAATGTAGATCTTCATTGTCATTCCAATATTTCCGACGGGGTGCTGGCGCCGGCCGCCGTGGCCGCCTACGCGCGCAAGGCCGGCGTCGACGTCTGGGCCTTGACCGACCACGACGAGGTCTCGGGCGTCGCCGCCGCGCGCGCCGCCGCGGCCGGGCATGGCATGCGTTTCGTCGCCGGCGTCGAGATTTCCATCACCTGGGCGCGCGAGACGGTGCATATCGTCGGCCTGCAAATCGACGAGGCCAACCCGGCGCTGCTGCGCGGCCTGGCCAACACCCGCTCCGGGCGCGACGCCCGCGGGCGCGACATTTCGGCCCAACTGGCCGCCGCCGGCATCCCCGACGCCTACGAGGGCGCGCTGCGCTTCGTCGGCAATCCCGACCTGATGTCGCGCACCCATTTCGCCCGTTACATCGTGGAATGCGGCAAGTGCGCCAACATTCCCGAGGTGTTCCGCAAATACCTGTCGGAAGGCAAACCCGGCTATGTCGAGCACCGCTGGGCCACCTTGGCCGAGGCGGTCGGCTGGATCCGCGGCGCCGGCGGCGTCGCCGTGATCGCCCATCCGGGCCGCTACCGCTTCAGCGACACCGCCGAGGGCGCGCTGTTCGACGAGTTCAAGCAACTGGGCGGCGCCGCCATCGAAGTCGTCACCGGCAGCCACAGCCCGGACCAGTATCCGCAGTACGCTCGGCTGGCCAACGACTACGGCTTCCTGGCCTCGCGCGGCACCGACTTCCACGCGCCGGGCGAGTCGCGCGTCGACTTCGCGCAGCTGCCGCCGTTGCCGGGCAACGTCACGCCGGTCTGGCACGACTGGTTTTAGCCCGCCGGCGGCGCCGCTGCGCGCCCGCCGCCTTGTTTTTGGCGGCGCCGCTCCTACCTTATGCTTACGCCGTTGAAGTCTCGGCCACTCACACCGGAGAGCCCCGCCATGAAACGCATCGTTCTGTTTATTCTGACCAACCTGGCCGTGATGCTGGTGCTGTCGATCGTGCTAACCGTGCTCGGCGTCGGGCGCCAGCCGTATGGCGGCGGCCTCGACCTCGGCAGCCTGCTACTGTTTTCGCTGGTGGTCGGTTTTACCGGGGCGATTTTCTCGCTGTTGATCAGTAAACCGATGGCGAAGTGGTCGACCGGCGCGCGCGTGCTCGACAACCCGTCCTCGGCCACCGAGCTGTGGCTGGTCAACACCGTGCGCGCGCTGGCCGAGCGGGCCGGCATCGGCATGCCCGAGGTCGCCGTCTACGAGGGCGAGGCAAACGCCTTCGCCACCGGCGCCTTCAAGAACTCGGCGCTGGTGGCGGTCTCCACCGGCCTGCTGCAAAGCATGAACCGCGACGAGGTCGAAGCGGTGCTGGGCCACGAGATCGCCCACGTCGCCAACGGCGACATGGTCACGCTGACCCTGATCCAGGGCGTGGTCAACACCTTCGTGGTGTTCCTGGCGCGCGTGGTAGGCTTTTTCGTCGACAAGGTTTTGTTGCGCGGCAACGGCGAGCGCGGTCCGGGCATCGGCTACAGCGTTACCGTGATGGCCTGCGAAGTGCTGTTCGGCATCGCCGCCTCGCTGATCGTGGCCTGGTTTTCGCGCCAGCGCGAATTTCGCGCCGACGCCGGTTCGGCCAAGTATCTGGGCAGCCCGGCGCCGATGATGCACGCGCTGGCGCGCCTGGGCGGCGTGGCGCCCGGACAGTTGCCGCAGTCGATGGCGGCGCTCGGCATCACCGCCGGCAGCGGCGGCTGGACCGCGCTGTTCGCCACCCATCCGCCGCTGGAGGCGCGCATCGCCGCGCTGCGTGGCGTACAATCGTGACAATTCTAACAAGGCGGCATGCCGAGCATGCCCGGCATAACGCGACATGAGCCAATTTTTCCAGATCCACCCCGAGAATCCGCAGCAGCGCCTGCTCAAGCAGGCCGCGCACATCATCCACTCCGGCGGTATCGTCGCGTTGCCGACCGACTCGTGCTACGCGCTGGTCTGCCACCTCGACGACAAGGGCGCGGTCGAACGGCTGCGGCGCATCCGCGGCATCGATGAAAAGCACCATCTGACGCTGCTGTGCCGCGACCTCAGCGAAATCGGCGTCTACGCCCGCGTCGACAACCGCCAGTTCCGTCTGCTCAAGGCGGCCACGCCGGGTCCCTACACCTTCATCCTGGAGGCGACCAAGGAAGTGCCGCGGCGCCTGAGCCATCCGTCGCGCAAGACCATCGGCCTGCGCGTGCCGGAAAACCGCGTCGTCCAGGCGCTGCTGGAGGAACTCGGCCAGCCCCTGCTGGGCACTACCCTGATCCTGCCGGGCGACGACGACACCCTGACCGACGCCGACAGCATCCGCGAGCGGCTGGAAAAGCACATCGAGCTGATCGTCGACGGCGGCGCCTGTAGTTTCGAGCCGACCACCGTGGTCGACCTGACCGGCGCCGAGCCGGTGCTGGTGCGCCAGGGCCGCGGCGACGCCGCGTTGCTGGGCCTGTGACGGCGCCGCGCGCGCCCGCGACGGGCCGTTGTCGGCGCTCTGGTAGAATCGCGATATGAATGACATCAACCACATAGTACAAACCATTGCGGTTTTCCTGATTCCGGTCCTGTTCGCGATTTCCCTGCACGAGGCTGCCCACGGCTACGTGGCGCGCTATTTCGGCGACCCCACCGCCTCCAACGAGGGGCGCTTGAGCCTGAACCCGGCCAAGCACATCGACCCCTTCGGCACCGTCCTGCTGCCGCTGCTGCTATACCTGACGATCCAGATCCCGTTCGGCTACGCCAAGCCGGTGCCGGTCGACTACAGCCAGTTGCGCAATCCGAAAAAGCAGATGGCCTGGGTGGCGCTGGCCGGCCCGGGCGCCAATTTCTGCATGGGCCTGGGCTGGATGGTGCTGGCGGTGCTGCTGGCCACGGCCAATGTGCACGAGTCGTTTTTCCTGCGCATGGCCGCCGCCGGCGTTAGCGTCAACGCCGCCATGTGCGTCTTCAACATGATCCCGGTGCCCCCGCTCGACGGCGGGCGCGTGCTGACCGGCCTGCTGCCGCTGGCGCTGGCGCGCCACTTCGGCCGCATCGAGCAGTACGGCGTGTACGTGTTCGGCGTGCTGGTGGCGCTGATGTATTTCCACGTGCTCGACGGCGCGTTGATCGCCGCGGTCCAACTGCTGATCGGCGTCTTCAAGGTGCTGGTGCTGCCCCTGACCCTTCTTTTGAACTGATCAACTATGTACCCCGACCGCGTTGTCTCCGGCATGCGCCCGACCGGCTCCATGCACCTCGGCCACCACCACGGCGCGCTGAAGAACTGGGTCAAGATGCAGTCCGAGTTGCCCTGCCTGTTTTTCGTGGCCGACTGGCACGCGTTGACCACGCACTACGACGACCCGGGCTTGATCGAGCGCAGCACCTGGGACATGCTGGTCGACTGGCTGGCGGCCGGCATCGACCCGTCGCAGGCGACGCTGTTCATCCAGTCGAAGGTGCCGGAGCACGCCGAGCTGCACCTGCTGCTGTCGATGGCCACGCCGCTGGGCTGGCTGGAGCGGGTGCCGACCTACAAGGACCAGATCGAGAACCTGAGCAACAAGGACCTGGCCACCTACGGCTTCCTCGGCTACCCGCTGCTGCAGGCGGCCGACGTGCTGATCTACCGCGCCAGCCAGGTGCCGGTGGGCGACGACCAGGTGCCGCACATTGAAATGATGCGCGAGATCGCGCGCCGCTTCAACCATTTGTACGGCAAGGAGAAGGGCTTCGAGGCGAAGGCCCAGGAGGCGGTGAAAAAGCTGGGCAGCAAGCGCGCCAAGCTCTACAACGAATTGCGCACCGAATACCAGCAGCAGGGCAAGGACGCGGCGCTGGAGCAGGCCAAGGCCATGCTCGACGACGCCCAGAGCCTGTCGATGATCGACCGCGAGCGCCTGTTCGGCTACCTGGAGGGTAGCCGCAAGCTGATCCTGGTGGAACCGCAGGCGCGCCTGACGGCCGCCCCGCGCCTGCCCGGCCTGGACGGGCGCAAAATGTCCAAGAGCTACGGCAACGCGATCGCGCTGCGCGAGGACAAGGACAGCGTCACCAAGAAAGTGCGCACCATGCCGACCGATCCGGCGCGGGTGCGCCGCAGCGACCCCGGCGACCCGGCCAAGTGCCCGGCCTGGCAATTCCACGAAGTCTATTCCGACAACGCCACCAAGGAGTGGGTGGCGAAGGGCTGCAAGTCGGCCGGCATCGGCTGCATCGAATGCAAGCAGCCGGTCATCGACGCCATTATCAAGGAGCAGGAACCGATGCACGAGCGCGCCCAGCAATACCTCGACGACCCGACGCTGGTCCGCGCCATCGTCGCCGACGGCAACGACGTGGCCCGCAAACTGGCGCAGGAAACCATGCGCGACGTGCGCGAGGCCATGGGCCTGGCGTACAGCTGATGGGGATGGACGCCATTTCCCCTTGGGTGCGGCGCTGGGCGCCGCTGATTCCGGCCGGCGAGGTGCTCGACCTGGCCTGCGGCGGCGGCCGCCACGCGCGCCACCTGGCGGCGCTGGGCCACGAGGTGCTGGCGCTGGACCGCGACCCGGACGCGCTGGCGCGCGCGGCCGGGCCGGGCGTCGTCACGGCCCAGTTCGACCTCGAGGAGGCGGACGCGGCCTGGCCTTACGCGGCCGGGCGCTTCGCCGGCGTGGTCGTCACCAACTACCTGCACCGGCCGCTGCTGGCCGGCATCGCGCGCAGCCTGGCGTCGGACGGCGTGCTGCTGTACGAAACCTTCAGCGCCGGCAACGCCGAGTTCGGCAAACCGTCGAATCCGGCCTTCCTGCTGGCCTCCGGCGAGTTGCTGGCCTGGGCCGCCCGGCACGGCTTGCGCGTGGTGGCGTTCGAGGAGGGCAGGGTGGACGCGCCGAAAGCGGCCATGGTGCAGCGCCTGTGCGCGGTGCGGGCCGATTTCCCGCCGCAGGCGGCGCTGCTGGCCGCGTGCGACGGCGTACTGTAATGAACTGTAAAACAGGTGCAAGATGCACCACAGGCGCGGCCTATCCGCTACAATCGATGTTTTAATTCTCGGCGCACCATACTTACTATGATCAAGGGCAGCATTGTAGCAATCGTCACCCCGATGCACGCGGACGGCAGTCTGGACTTTCCAGGCTTGCGCAAGCTGATCGACTGGCACATCGCCGAGGGTACGGACGGCATCGTCATCGTTGGCACCACCGGCGAGTCGGCAACGGTCAGCGTGGAAGAACACTGCGAACTGATCCGTGCGACCGTCGAGCACGCCAAGGGACGCATTCCCATCATCGCCGGCAGCGGCGGCAATTCGACCGCCGAGGCGATCAAGCTGACCGAGTTCGCCAAGGAAGCCGGCGCCGACGCGGCCCTGGTGGTGGTGCCGTACTACAACCGTCCGACCCAGGAAGGCATGTACCAGCACTTCAAGGCCATCGCCCTGGCGGTCGACCTGCCGATCATCCTGTACAACGTGCCGGGCCGCACCGTGGCCGACATGTCCAACGAGACCATCGCGCGCCTGGCCGAGATTGCGAACATCGTCGGCGTCAAGGACGCCACCGGCAACATCGGCCGCGGCACCGACCTGCTGCGCATGGTGCCGCCGTCGTTCGCCGTGTATTCGGGCGACGACCCGACGGCGATGGCGCTGATGTTTTGCGGCGGCCAGGGCAACATTTCGGTGACCGCCAACGTCGCCCCGCGCGCGATGCACGAGTTGTGCGTGGCGGCCATGGGCGGCGACATCGCCGGCGCCGTGGCGATCAACAACAAGATGATCCCGCTGCACCAGAAACTGTTTGTCGAGCCGAACCCGGTGCCGGTCAAATGGGCGTTGACGGAAATGGGCATGATGCCGTCGGGCATACGCCTGCCGCTGGTCGGCCTGGCCGAAGACTGCCACGACACCGTCCGCGGCGCCTTGCGCGAAGCCGGCGTATTACCATAAGGCCCAGTCCGCCGCGACCCGGCGGGCTGGCCATGAGCCCCGACTTGAAACGGTCCGGATCTTCCCTGATTTCAGCTGCTGTTTAGCTTCTCATCCAGTAACGACATGACTATTCGCAATAAACTTTACCCGGCCCCCGCCGCCATGGCACAGCGCGGCCTCGTTATCGGCGCCGTTGTCGTCAGCCTGGCCGGCTGCGGCATGATCAGCTCCGTGGTAGGCAACGACAAGGTCGACTACAAGTCGGCCAAGAAAGCCAGCACGCTCGACGTGCCGCCGGATCTGACCCAGTTGCAGAAAGACAATCGTTACACGCTGCCGGACGCCAAGAACGGCGTCGCCACGGCTTCCGGCTACAACGCGCAAAAAAGCGCCGCGCCGATGGCCGCGGCCGGTACGCCCGGTGTGCCCGCCGGCACCGCCGAGACGCGCGTCGAGCGCGCCGGCAACCAGCGCTGGCTGGTCGTCAAGCAGACGCCCGAGGCCTTATGGCCGCAGCTGAAAACCTTCTGGGAGGATTCCGGCTTCACGCTGGCGCTGGAGCAACCGGCGGCCGGCATCATGGAAACGGAGTGGAATGAAAACCGCGCGAAGATCCCGCAAGACTTCGTGCGCAGCACCATCGGCAAGGTCTTCGATTCCCTGTATTCGACCGGCGAGCGCGACAAGTACCGCACCCGCGTCGAGCGCCTGCCGGACGGTTCCAGCGAAATCTACATCAGCCACCGCGGCGCCGAGGAAGTGGTCACCGGCCAGCAAAAGGACGGCACCATCTGGACCGCGCGGCCGAACGACCCGGGCCTGGAGGCTATGTTCCTGGCGCGCCTGATGACGCGCCTGGGCAGCGGCGACGACACGCAGGCGAAGACCGCCGTCGACAAGGCCGTCGTGCAAGCGCTGCACGCCAAGCTGACCGGCGCCGCCGGCAGCCGCGCGGTGGAAGTGGACGAGGGCTTCGACCGCGCCTGGCGCCGGGTCGGCCTGGCGCTGGACCGGGTCGGCTTCACCGTCGAGGACCGCGACCGCACCCAGGGCACGTATTTCGTGCGCTACCTCGACCCGGACGTCACCAAGACCGAAAGTTTCTTCAAGAAGCTGCTCAGCTTTGGTGCGTCCGAGAAGGACAAGGAAGCGCTGCGCTACCGCATCTCGGTCAAGGCCGGTAGCGGCGCCAACAGCCTGGTCACGGTGCTGAGTAACGACGGCAAACCGGAAGTGTCGGCCACCGCCGAGAAAATCCTGACGCTGCTCAACGAGCAGTTAAAATAAGGCCATGGCTGGCCGCCAGCGCGCGGCCAAACGTCAAAAAGCCGACCCGGGGGTCGGCTTTTTTATCGCCGTTCGCTTCGATCGCGGCCTTGGCGCATGCGCCGTTGCCGCAGTCCAGGCGTAAAAAAGCCGGCCCGAAGACCGGCTTTTTTACAGCAAGCTGATATTACTTCGAAGCGGCCGAAGCGGCAGCCGAAGCTGCGGTCGAAGCAGCAACCGAAGCGGCAGCAGCAGCGTCAGCAGCGGTCGAAGCGGCAACCGAAGCGGCAGCAGCAGCGTCAGCGGCAACAGCAGGAGCAACTTCAGCAGCTGGGGCAGCTGGAGCGGCAGCAGGAGCTTCGACAACAGCAGGAGCTACTGGAGCTTCTTCTTTTTTGCTGCAAGCAGCCAGAGCAACAGCCAACAGGGAGGCGATCAGCAGGGATTTTTTCATGTGTTTTCCTTAAATATTTCAAAAATGTTCAACAATGTTGCGATGAATAATTACCGGTAATTATCGCTCGTTAGGTCGTTCTTCGAAGGCTTTTCGTACCTAGAGGTGCTCTGCCAGACAACGGAAACTTCCTAACCGAATATTATAGCGATTTTTGGTGCATCGCAATAGGAGTAACCGTCAATTCCGCAACTATTTTGTGATAACGCAATATTTACCGGAGCGATACATTTCCATTTGATGCAAAGTTACCCCGAAAGCAGATTCACGGGCGCCATGATAAGGCATTTCTTGATTTTGCTCATATTCCGGCCGTGCTCGCGTGCAGTCCCGGATCGGATTCCGCCCAGATGCCGCCGAAGCGCTCCGCGCACAAATTGGTGTCGGCTTCGCTGTCGAATACCGCCTCGCCGCGCGGATAATCGCAGTGGAAGCGCCGCACCACGTGCAGATCGTCGGCGATACAAAAAGAATCGGTCAAATGGCGCAGGTTCTTGCTTGTTACGCGACATTCAATCAGGTGGCTGAATTGCGTCAGCAGACGCAGCAGGCGCGGGCACTGGCGCTCCAGCAAGGCGTTGCTGTGCGCCACCAGTTCAATCCGGCCTTTGCCTAGCAGGAAGCGGCGCAGCGTGGCGTCGACCTCGGTGCTACCCAGCCCCCATAGCGCGAAGTCGGGGTCGAACAGGCGCAAGCGCCATTGCGCGCGCCCAAGGCAAAGCCTGAGGTGTTGCTCGAACTCGCTCCGGCTTGAAAAATGAAACACTTGCTTTTCCATTGCCACTCCTTGCTTGTCAAATCAACACTTCGGCGACGCCTTGCCGTAAAAGCCGTTACGCCAATTCCAGCCAGCCGTCCTGGTACCAGGTGTACAGCGCGTCCATCACATCCTCGGAGGCGCTGGCCAGGGCCGCGCCTTCCAGCGCGCGCTGGTTCGCCAGCGCCTCCAGCGCGACCTTGTCGGCGCGGCCGATGGCGAACGATTCGCCGTTGATGAACACGTGTTTGCCGCGGTATAGCATCAAGCTCTTGCGCGACAGCGCCACGCCCTTCTTGGCGGCGCTGAGCGCGAAGCGTTCCGGCGTCAGCGGCTTGGCCGGGCCCTTGAAGAAGACGTTGTGCTTCGGTTCGGACAGGTGTTCGCCGAGGAAGATGGTGACGTCGTCCTCGGTGAAGCGCACCTTGTTCATTTCCTCGGCGACGGCGCTGAGCATGTTGCGCGGGATTTCGGCCGGGTGTTTCGTCACTTCCAGGTCCGGGTCGCCGTAGCGGCCCGGCAGGTCGATCGAGTCGGCCATGAATTGCAGGAAGGCTTCGCCCAGCTCCTGGTAGGACGGCGAGCGGAAGCCGATCGAGTAGGTCTGGCAGTCGCCGACGGCGACGCCGTCGTGCGCGTAGTGCGGCGGCAGGTATAGCATGTCGCCCGGTTCAAGCACGAACTCCTCGGTCGGCTTGAACTTGCTGAGGATCTTCAGCGGCAGGCCTTCGACCAGGCTGAGGTCCTTCTGCGGGCCGATTTGCCAGCGGCGCTGGCCTTGGGCTTGCAGCAGGAACACGTCGTACGAGTCGAAGTGCGGGCCGACGCCGCCGCCGTCGGTGGCAAAGCTGATCATCAGGTCGTCCAGGCGCGCGTCCGGGATGAAGCGGAAGCGGCGCAGCAGGTCGTCGGCGTCGTCGTTGTGCAGGTTGGCGCCCTGCACCAGCAGGGTCCATTCCTTTTCGTCGCGGCCGGGCAGGGTGGCCAGCGGGCCTTGCCGCATCTGCCATTCGCCGCCGGTGTGGCTGACCAGACGCGCTTCGACGTGGTCTTGCGCGGCCAGCGCCGCCAGCGCGGCAATGCTCATCAACGGCTTGAAGCCGGGGATGGCTTGGCGGATCAAGAGCGGCTTTTTGTGCCAGTAGTCGCGCAGGAACTGCGCCGGCGTGATATCGCCGAGGATGGATGGTTTTTTCATTCCACCATTATAACAATGCGCCGTGGCGCGGCGGGGAATCGGGCGCCACGCCGCCCGCCCGCGCAACGCGCCTGGCGCGCCGGCGCGGATTCCCTCATTCGCCTGGCTAAGAGGGTATAATTTGCCAGCTTATACAATGAAAGGAAGCACAATGAAGATTGCCAAGAACACGGTCGTGACTGTAAATTACAAACTGTCAGATGCTCAAGACAATCTGATCGAAGACGGCCGTCAGCCTATGGTCTATCTGCACGGTGACTATGAGAACACCCTGCCGAAAATCGAAGAAGAACTCGACGGCAAGGAAGTCGGCTATGCGAACACCATCCAGATTGAACCGGACGATGCGTTTGGCGAATACGACCCGGCGCTGGTCAAGGTAGAACCGCGCAGCCGCCTGCCGGATCCACTGGAAGTGGGGATGCAGTTCGAAGGTATGCCGGACAGCGATTCGGCCGACGAAGAGGCGATGATTTTCACCGTCACCGATATCGCCGACGATAAGGTCGTGCTCGACGGTAACCATCCGCTGGCCGGCATCGCACTGCGCTTCTCGCTGACGGTCGCCGACGTGCGCGCCGCAACGGACGAAGAGATCGCCCACGGCCACGTCCATGGCGCCCACGGCCACGGCCACGACCATGACGACGAAGATGACGGCGACGCCGAAGACAGCGACCACTTCCGCAGCCACCCGATCCATTAAGATCGCGTAAGTTATTCAAACGCCGCTGAGATGCGGCGAACTGGCGGGGCGTTGGGGTTGGGCTTAACCGCGTCGGCGTAACCCGACTGGCGTCGGTAGCGGCTCGGCGTCGGATTACGCGTTCCGCCGACCTAGGGGCGGAAATTTACCGCAACGGCGCGCATCCTCCGCCATTACTGCGCTTCGCCGTTTTTAATATCGAACAAGTTGGCGCGTCCGGGGTTGACCTGGATCCGCACCCAACCGGCGTTGACGCTGACATGCCCCAGGTTGTCGTTCCACTCGATGGCCGGCGCCGGCGGATTTTTCCCGCGCTTCGTATCGATCAGCAAAACCTTGCCGCTGAACTTCTTCGCCAGCGTCCTGATCTGCCGCCGCATCACGGCAAAACCATCCTGTTTCGTGTTAAAGCTTGGCAGCAGCGAGCGCTCGTCCTCGTTTTGCACGCCGACGTCGCCGTCGGAAAACAGCACAATGCCGTCCAATTTTTTACGCTGCGCCGCAGCAAAAAGACGCTGCAACCACGAACGGTTGGCCACCAGGCGGTCCTCGAACTCGCTGTTGCGCCCGGCTTCCGGCAAAAAATGGTTGTTGTTGGCCGGCAGGTTGATGGTGGCGAACAGCACCCGGCCCGACTCCCATTGGCTGTTCTCGGCGTAGCTGCGGAACTTGGCGTTGGCCGACAGCCGCGCCAGCGCCAGCTTGCGCGCGCCCAGCGAATTGTCGTCGGCGAAAAACAGCTCGCGCAGGCGGTTCAGGCGGTCGATCGCGTTCGAGCGGCCGGCCGAATTCTTGCAGCCGCTCCAGTCGCTGGCGGCCAGCGACACCACCAGCGGCCACTCGCTCTCGTCGAGCAGCTCCACGCGGCGCGCGTACAGCTTGTCGCTGCACGACTCGCTGTCGGCCTTGATGCCGGTGGCGACCACGAAGGCCAGGTTGGCCTGGTTGGTGTCGCGGATCGACTGGCGCAGTTCGGAGTCGTCCGGGCCCGACTGGAACGAGTGCCCGATCACGCCGAACTGGAAGGTCTCGCCGGCGCGCGCGCTGCGGGCGGCGGCCGGCTGGCACGCCAGCGCGGCGGCCAGCAGCGCCGCCAGCACGGCATTGCGGCGCTGGCTCATGCCTGGGCCGGCACGGACAGGCGCTTCAACTGGTATAACTGCTCAAGCGCCTGGCGCGGCGTCAGCGCGTCCGGGTCGAGCACGTCTAGCGCGTCCAGCAACTCGGCCAGCGCCGGGTTGGCGGCCGGCGCCGGCGCCGCCTCTTCCTCCTGCGCGTAGGGATCGCTGGCCGGCGCGGCGAACAGGTCGCGCTGCGGCGTGGCGTCGAGCGCCTGCGCCTCCAGCCGCGCCAGGTGCTTGCGCGCGGCCTTGATCACCGCTTGCGGCACGCCGGCCAGCTGGGCCACCTGCAAGCCGTAGCTTTGCGAGGCCGGGCCGGCCTGGACCGCGTGCAGGAAGACGATGCTGTCCTTGTGCTCGACCGCCGACAAATGTACGTTGGCCGCGCTCGGGTGGCTTTCGGGCAACTGGGTCAGCTCGAAATAGTGGGTGGCGAACAGCGTAAAGCTGCGGCTGGTGTCGATCAGGTGGCGCGCGATGGCCCAGGCCAGCGCCAGGCCGTCGAAGGTCGACGTGCCGCGGCCGACCTCGTCCATCAGCACCAGCGAATGCTCGGTGGCGCCGTTCAGGATCGCCGCCGACTCGGTCATTTCGACCATGAAGGTGGAGCGCCCGCCGGCCAGGTCGTCGGTGGCGCCGATGCGCGTGAAGATGCGGTCGATCGGGCCGATCACGGCGCTGGCGGCCGGCACGTAACTGCCGATGTAGGCCAGCAGCGTGATCAGCGCGACCTGGCGCATGAAGGTCGATTTACCGCCCATGTTCGGGCCGGTGATCAGCAGCAGGCGGCGTTCGTTGACGAAGTTGCAGTCGTTGGCGATGAAGCGCTCGATTTGCTTCTCGACGACCGGGTGGCGGCCCTCGACGATGTTGATGCACGGCTCGCTCACCAGTTGCGGCGCGTTCCAGTTGTGGTGCAGCGCGTGCTCGGTCAGCGCCGCCAGCGTGTCGAGCTTGGCCAGCGCCTGGGCGATGGTTTGCAGGGTGCCGATGTGCGGCGCCAAGTCGAACAGCAACTGTTCGTACAGCACCTTTTCGCGCACCAGCGCCTTGTCCTGCGCCGACAGGGCCTTGTCCTCGAACACCTTGAGTTCCGGCGTGATATAGCGCTCGGCGTTTTTCAGCGTCTGGCGGCGGCGGTAGTCGTCCGGCACCTTGTCGGTCTGGCCGTGCGTGACCTCGATGTAGAAGCCGTGCACCTTGTTGTATTCGACGCGCAGGTTGGCGATGCCGGTGCGGGCGCGTTCGCGCGTTTCCAGGTCGACCAGGAACTGGCCGGCGTTTTCGGACAGCGCGCGCAACTCGTCGAGTTCGGCGTCGAAGCCGCGCGCGAACACGCCGCCGTCGCGCACCATCGCCGCCGGCTCCGGCGCGACGGCGCGCTGCAGCAGGTCGAGGCAGGCCGACGGCGTGGCCAGCGCCGCGTGGACCGAGGCCAGCAGGCTGCCGTCGAAGCCGGGGCCGTCGCAGCGCAGCACGCCCTGCCGCAGCGCCGGCAATTGTCGCAGGCCGTCGCGCAGCGCGGCCAGGTCGCGCGGGCGCGCCGACAGCAGGGCGATGCGGGTGGTGATGCGTTCAATGTCGGGCACCTGCGCCAGCGTCGCCGCCAGCGCGCCGCTGGCGTCGCTATGGGCCAGCGCGGCGATGGCCTGGTGGCGCGCGCGCGCCACGCCCTGGTCGCGCCGGGCGTGGTGCAACCAGTGGCGCAGCAGGCGCGAGCCCATCGCCGTGCGGCAATGGTCGAGCAGCGAGAACAGCGTCGGCGATTCCTGGCCGCGGATGGTTTCGGTCAGCTCCAGGTTGCGCCGGGTGGCCGCGTCCAGGCCGATGAATTCGTTTTCGGTCTCGGTCGTCAGCGTGCGCACGTGTTGCAGGCCGCGGCCCTGGGTCGAGTGGGCGTAGCGCAGCAGCGCGCCGGAGGCGCCGAACGCCGCGCCCAGGCCGTCGGCGCCGAAGCCGGTCAAGGTCGCCACGCTCAACTGTTCGAGCAGGGCCTTGTGCCCGCCCAGCACGTCGAAGTGCCAGTCGGGCACGCGGTTGACGTTGGCGCCGGCGTGGTCCTCGAACATGTCGGCGCTGTCGCCGCGCAGGATCTCGGCCGGGGCGATGCGCTCCAATTCCTGCTGCAGGCGCACCGTGACCGACTTGGCGTCGCCGGAAAACTCCATCAACTTCAACGCGCCGCTGGCCAGCGACAGCCAGGCCAGGCCGGCGGTGACGCTCTTGCGCTGGCTGATCACGCACAGGGCCAGCAGCGGCCGCTCGGATTTCTCCGGCAGCAGGTCGGCGTCCGTCAGCGTGCCGGGGGTGACCACCCGCATCACCTTGCGTTCGACCGGCCCCTTGCTGGTGGCCGGGTCGCCGATCTGCTCGCAGATCGCCACCGACTCGCCCAGCTTGACCAGCTTGGCCAGGTACGGGTCGAGCGAGTGGAAGGGGATGCCGCACATCTTGATCGGGTTGCCGTTCGAGGCGCCGCGCTGGGTCAGTGTGATGCCGAGGATGCGCGAGGCCTTCTCGGCGTCCTCGAAAAACAGCTCGTAGAAGTCGCCCATGCGGTAAAACACCAGCATCGTCGGGTGCTCGGCCTTGATCTTCAGATACTGGACCATCATGGGAGTGTGTTTTTCCGCCGGGCTGTTCTTGATGGCGGCGGCGTTGATTTCGGTCGGGGTGGTGGTCATGTGTTCTTTGTCGGTGGGGCGGGGCAGGTCGGCTGATGTGCCCGCCAATCGCGGGGCAGCGCTGCGCTTGCGTTAAGGCCGCCATTTTACCGCTTTCGCCGCCGCCGACAGGACGAAAGCGCAACGATTATCAATAAATCACCGCGAGTTAAACGCCTGTCCGGTCTTCTCCGTCGCGCTTCGCGAGCGCCATATCAGGGCCGCAAGCCCGGGCACGTAGACGCGGCGGTTAAAAACGACGAAAGCCCGGTTTTATCGAACCGCGCTTTTGCGGGGCAGACGATGGGGCGAGGCTCTTCGATGGCGGCGTGGGCTTTTGCTCCCATTGTGAAGGGCGTGGCGTCACAGACCCATTGCGGTTTTGACCTTGGCTTGAATCTCCACGATGTGATGGCCCTTGCGAAGCACCGACCAATAGCGCGCGCCGCCAGCGTGCCTGTTGCGCGAGCTTGAGGCCACCACCTTGTCCCGGGAAACCAGGCTGGCCATTATCACTACCGCGCAGCGCAGGTTCACCAGCGGTTGCTCCAAGCTCTTCGCGGCGCGGTCCAGCGGCTCCAAAGTGTAATTCACGGCGTCCTCATAGCTCAACTGGAGCAATCCGACCGAGTCTATCCCCAGCGGCGCGGGTTCGTGATAAATCGCCGTCGGCTCCCATGCTGATTCGCGCCACGCTATCGCCACCAATAGTTCGGCCCAGAACTTGAGCTGGTGTTCCAGGCTCAACGTTGAGTAACCGGCGACAAATCCCTCGGGATTACCAAGGTCCAATGTGTTCTTCGCCGCGGCGACGGACGCGAGCAGTTGCTCAGACCACGGCTTGCGAACCGGCTTGTCGGCCCAGGACAGCATTCTCGGGTTGTTCATGGGTACTCTCTTCGGAAATTCGACGCATCAGGAAGCGTGAAGCGTGAAGCCACACCGGCTAGCGACACCGGCTAGTTCTACAGTGACGACTGTATCGGGAAGGGCGGGGAGGAGGGGAACAATGCGTGCGGTTGTTGTTTTGAGTCATTCGGGATGACGGCATGCACATCTCTTCATATTGCAAAACAATCGCCGACATTTCCCTGGCACCCGGCGTGTGCTGGGTGCGCGTGGAAAACTTGCGCGCCGCGCCGGCATTCGCCGGCGGGCCAATCCACTTGTATATCTATCCGTTCGATTTGGGCAAACGAGCAGCGCACGGCGTCGGCGCCGCAGCGGACAGTCCGGTGCCGCCGCGGAGCCGCCTCGCCGCCTATTGCACCGAGGGCAGTTCGACTTCCTCTTTGCGCGCCTCGATGGCCTGGCCCAGCGCGGCCAGGTCGAGCTTGGCTTTTTTCGCCTTCGGAAACATCTCGCCTTCCTCTTCCTTGACGTGGTGCTCGATTTGCTCCGACAACACCTTGACCTTGGCGTCGTACAGCTCGTCGGCCGGCTCCATGGCGAGGATCTGCGCGATCAGCTCCTTGGCCGAGGCGTGCTCGACCGTTGCTTCGTCGATCAGGTCTTCGTTGTCGCCGTTGGCCTCGCGCACGGCGGGGTAGAAAATTTCCTCTTCGGCCGTCGCGTGCCTGGTCAATTCCAGGCAAATCTCGTGCGCCAGTTTTTTCTTCTTGGCCGGGGAGCGGTCGCTCAGCGCCTCGTACTGCTCGAACAGCGCCTTGACGTGCTCATGGTCCTGCGTCAGCACCGCGATGGCGTCGCGTTGTTTGGCCGATTCGGTGGGGATTTTTTTCGGGATTGCTTGCGCGGTTTTGCTTGTGGCGGTCATGCTGGCTCTCCTTAGGGGTGCTTGGCTAGCGCTCAATTACGGGCCAATGCGTTATAGAAATTACACTATAATCTGTTGCCAAAATTCAGGGATAGGCGGATTCGCCAGCGCTTTGTAGGATTTTGGCGCGTCGTGTCGCAAACGGCGCCGCGCCCCCTTTCCAAGCTCGGATCGGCCTGCGAACGGAAGAAATTAGTGCTTAATGACAATTTTGTGGAATAAAAACGGGTTAATTGCACCGCACGATACAGAAAGTGCGAGCATATCCCGCCATTTTTGCTAGAATGAGCTTTGCTCGGCCAGCGTTGCGCCGTTAGTTGGCGTTTAATGACTGCTGCGAAGAACTGGTTTGTGCATCCTGAAACTTACTGATATTGGAAATTGAAATGGCAAATGGCATTGTAAAATGGTTTAACGACGCAAAAGGTTTCGGTTTCATCACGCCAGACGAAGGCGGCGAAGACCTGTTCGCGCATTTCTCGGCGATCAACTCGAATGGCTTCAAATCTTTGGCTGAAAACCAACGCGTCACTTTCGACGTGACCACCGGCCCTAAAGGCAAGCAAGCGTCGAACATCCAGCCACAGTAATGTGCTGATCGAGCCGTAAAAGGAAGGTCCTCTATTGAGGGCTTTTTTTTCGCCCGCATATTCGGCGCTGCCCGCCGCGCGCGATGCGCCCCGCCGCGTCTTCTCCCCACCCCCCTTTTTTTTTCCGGCCCGCGTGCCCCAGCCACGGCGCCGCGCTAACGCATTACGCTGAACCCTGACGCTGAAAAAGTAGGCGCTCCTCCCCTGGCCGCAGGCGATCCGCCCTGGTTGGCCGGGCGGCTCTGTTACCATCCGCCCTGTGATCCGGCCGCGATCTTGTTGATGCGGTCGGGTTGGGGCGTTACACTGGGTGCAACCAGCAATGCCAGCAACATATTTTCCGACCTAAGCGATGGCCGGTCCGGCGTACCCGCTCGGCCGCCCGGCGCAGCTTTTGCATACTTTTTTACAGGACCGCCGCATGTCAACTGATTTGACACACTTCACACCCGTCAACGTTCCGGTCTCCGAGCGCATCCGCCAGCGCCTGGTGGCCAGCAAGACGCGTTTCCACGCCAACGACAACATCGCCCCGTTCATCGAGCCGGGCGAGCTGGACGCCTTGCTCGACGAAGTCAGCGCCAAGCTGCAGGGGGTGCTGGAGAGCCTGGTCATCGACACCGTCAGCGACCACAACACGCAAGACACCGGGCGCCGCGTCGCCAAGATGTTCATCAACGAGGTGTTCGGCGGGCGCTACGTGCCGATGCCGCCGGTGACCGAGTTTCCCAACGCCGCGCATTTGAACGAGCTGATGATCATCGGCCCGATCACCGTGCGCAGCGCCTGCTCGCACCACCTGTGCCCGGTGATCGGCAAGGTCTGGATCGGCGTCATGCCGAACGAGCACTCGAACCTGATCGGCCTGTCCAAGTACGCCCGCATCGCCAACTGGATCATGAGCCGGCCGCAGATCCAAGAGGAGGCGGTGGTGCAACTGGCCGACCTGCTGCAGGAAAAAATGCAGCCGGACGGCCTGGCCGTGGTGATGGAGGCCGACCATTTTTGCATGCAGTGGCGCGGCGTCAAGGACATGGACGCGAAAATGATCAACAGTGTGATGCACGGCTCGTTCCAAAAGGATCCGGCGCTGCGGCGCGAGTTCCTGTCCCTGATTAAACGCTAATTTATCCGAAAGGCCACCATGCTAGTTCGACTTTTGTATGCCAGCCGCGTCGTCGCCGGCGCCGCGCCGGAGGCGATCCACGACATCATCCAGCAGGCGCAAGCGCACAATCCGCAGCACGGCATCACCGGCATCCTGTGCCACAGCGAGCGCGTTTTCATGCAGGTACTCGAAGGCGGGCGCGAACCGATCAACGCGCTGTACGGCCAGATTTTGCGCGACCCGCGCCACACCGACGTGGTGCTGCTGCACTACGAGGAGATCAACGAGCGGCGCTACGCCTGCTGGACCATGGGACAGGCCAACCTGGCCAAGGTCAACGCCTCCATCCTGCTGCGCTTTTCGACGCTGCCGGAGTTGAACCCGCACGCCATGTCGGGCAAGAACTCGCTGGCGCTGATCGACGAACTAGCGGCCAGCGCGGCCATCATCGGCCGCGCCTAGTCGGTTGCCGCAGCCGGTTCCCCGTTCTACGCCACTCCT
The DNA here is from genome assembly GCF_046115965.1 of Janthinobacterium sp. CG_23.3. NCBI lineage: Bacteria > Pseudomonadati > Pseudomonadota > Betaproteobacteria > Burkholderiales > Oxalobacteraceae > Janthinobacterium > Janthinobacterium sp. CG_23.3. The sequence goes on from NZ_JBJXIB010000049.1 coordinate 18,264, forward strand.
TGCGCCAGATCAGCCGGCCCAAGCGCCTATCCGGTTTGGTGCAACAGCGAACAGAAATGCCGTTGGATACGCTCTATTGTGGAGTCGCTGGTTTGTTTGCAGCCTCATGCAAGCGCCAGCGGCAACGCCGCATTTTTCTTCGGCATTTTTGTTCACTTCACCCAAGGAGATAGCATGACTAACCAAGACAACACTTCGAGCATGGTGACCGGCCTGTTCAACGACCGCGACAGCGCCGAACGCGCCTACAATTCCGCGCTCTCGCGCGGCTACAGCAAGGACGACGTATCGCTGGTGATGTCCGACGAAACGCGTAAGCGCCATTTCGCCGGCGGCGACACCGTTGAAACCGAATTGGGCAGCAAGGCCGCCGAGGGCGCCGGCATTGGCGCCGGTATCGGCGGCACCATCGGCGCCGTACTGGCCGGCATTGCCGCGTTGGGCACCAGCCTGGTGGTTCCCGGCCTGGGCCTGGTGGTGGCCGGCCCGCTGGCCGCCGCGATTGCCGGCGCCGGCGCCGGCGGCGTCACCGGCGGGCTGATCGGCGCGCTGGTCGGCGCCGGCATTCCCGAGGAGCGGGTGCAGCATTATGAGCAGGGCATCAATCAGGGCGGCATCCTGATGGGCCTGCGCACCCGTTCGCCGGAAGATGCGCAGCATATCGAGAGCAGCTGGAAAGAGAGCTCCGGCCAGCACGTCGTGGGGCCGTCGAGCAGGAACCTGATGTAAGGCGTGTACGGCGCGGCGAGCCGTTCGCGACCGGCTGCGCCGTTTCCGCTTGGCCGGTGTAGGCGCGCTTACCTCTTGCGCGCCGCCGCTTGTCCTACCCGGCCACAGCCGGAACGCCCCTTCCGGGTGCCGCGCGCGGCGGCCACACTGGCCTTTCAAGACATGTTGGCCGGCGATCCCGCCGGCCGGTTCTTTTCGGAAGGAAGCGTGATGATGGATTCCTGGGGCGCCATGTGGCCCAACCTTGTGCTGCCGTGGCAGGCGCCGGATGCTATCGGTAAATTGTTTTTCGACTTCGCCTACCCGGCCGCCTACCCCGTCGCGCCGCCGCGGCGCCAGCCCGGCGGCGCCTTCGTGGCGCGGCGCTACGCCAACGACGCCGGCGCGCGCGACTACAAACTATATATTCCCTCCGCCTACGCCGGGCAGCCGCTGCCGCTGCTGCTCATGCTGCACGGTTGCAGCCAGAGCGCCGACGAGTTCGCCACCGAGACGCGCATGAACCTGCTGGCGGAGGCGCGCCAGTGCTTCGTCGCCTATCCCGAGCAGTCGTCGTCGGCGAATTGCGCCAAATGCTGGAACTGGTTCAACCAGCGCGACCAGCAACGCGGCCAGGGCGAGCCGTCCATCATCGCCGGCATCGCGCGCGAAGTCATCGCCGACTACGGCGTCGACACCGCGCGCGTGTTCATCGCCGGCCTGTCGGCCGGCGGCGCCATGGCCGTCGTCCTGGGTCGCACCTATCCGGACGTGTTCAAGGCCGTCGGCAGCCATTCGGGCTTGCAGTACGGCGCCGCCAACGACGCCGGCTCGGCCATGGATGTGATGCGCAACGGCGCCGCCGCATGGGCGCCCGGCGCCGTTGCGCCGCCGCTGCGGCCCATGCGCACCATCGTGTTCCATGGCGACGGCGACACCACGGTCCACCCCAGCCACGGCGCCGGCATCATTCGCCAGTCGCTGATGGCGGCGCAGACCGAGCCCGGCGCCGCGCAGCCGTGGCGGCCGCTGGTGCGCCAGCGCGTCGGCGCGGGGCGCGACTATACCCACAACGTGCACTGCGACGGCAGCGGCGAAATGATCGCCGAGGAGTGGATTGTGCATGGCGCCGGCCACGCCTGGTGCGGAGGCCACGGCGGCCCCGGACCGGACGCCGCCAGCGAAATGCTGCGTTTCTTTTTACCGGTGGAGGCATCCCAGCCGCGGCCGGCCGGCCATGGCGCGCCGGGCTAGGCGGATGTCGCGCCAAGCTTGTTTTTTCATTAATGCCGGTATTTTTGTAGGATAAAGATGATATTTTGCAATGTCCCCAGCCTACATTTGCGCGTCGGAATGTCCCACGCCCATATGTGCGCTGTAGGACTAAAGTAGTACTCATCAGCAGCGCAGGGCGCTAATGTGATCCACACGGCATATTCCGAAGGATCGATCTGACGACGAGGCCGCTATGCAAAACCTTCAGACCAACGCTGCCACCCAAGCAGCCAGTGCCAACAACCAGAGCGCCGCCCGCGGCGCCTTCGGCCCGGCGGTACTTTCCGCCGCCGTCAGCGTGACCGGCGCGCAGCAGAACGAACTGCTCAGGGCGCTCGACCGGGCCGACCTGGAACGCCTGTTTGCCCACCTTGAACTGGTCGTCCTGCCGGCCGGTAAAAAACTCTTCGACTGTGGCGACAAGATCGATTACAGCTATTTCCCGACCAACGCCATCGTCTCGCTGATGTATGTGATGGAAGACGGCGCCAGCACTGAAATCGCCGTCGTCGGGCGCGAGGGCGTGGTCGGCCTGGCGCTGTTCGAAGCCGAGCGCGCCACCTGCAGCGCGGTGGTGCAAATCGCCGGCTACGGCTACCGCTTGCACACTTCGTTCCTGCGCGAAGTGTTCTACGAGGGCGGCGCGCTGGCCCAATTGTTGATGCGCTATAACAGTGCGCTGTTTGCGCAACTGGCCCAGAACGTCGTCGGCGGACGCCATTGCACGATCGAGCAAAAGCTGTGCCGCTGGCTGCTCGACCGCCTGGACCGTTCGCTGTCTCCCGACATCAAAGTGACCCAGGACAGCATGGCCAATATGCTCGGCGTGCGCCGCGAAAGCATTACCGCCACCGCCTGCAAGCTGCAGGACGAGGGCTTGATCGAATACAGCCGCGGCAAGGTGACGGTGCTCGACCGCGAAGGCCTGGAGCTGTCCGCCGGGACCTGCTACCGCGCCGCCAAAGCCGGCTACGAGCAGATGCAGGCGCAGATGCACAACTAGGGCACCGGCTTAGGTTGCGGCGAGGCGGAGCGTGGCGGGTTAGCATGCGCGCGCATGCCGCGCGGTGACTACGGCGTGGGCAGCGAAACATGCCCTTACTACATAACGACGCCTCAACGAACGGGCAATCGAGGAAATGAAGGGACGCCATGCAGGCATCGGCAACGGGCAAGGTCGCGGAAAAACAGGCTTCGCAAACTTGGCTGGGGAGATTGGGCCCTGGCCTGATCGCCGGCGCCGCCGACGACGATCCGAGCGGCATCGCCACATATTCGCAGGCCGGCGCGCAATTCGGTTTCGGCTTGCTGTGGACGATCTTGTTCACCTATCCCTTAATGGTTGGCATACAAATCGTCAGCGCGAAAATCGGCTGCGTCAGCGGGCACGGCCTGGCCACCAACATCCGCCGCCACTACCCCGCTTGGCTGCTCCATGCGATCGTCGGGCTGCTGCTGGTCGCCAATACCATTAACATCGCGGCCGACGTCGCCGCGATGGGGCAGGCGCTGGCGCTGCTGGTTCCCGGTCCGGCCCATCTGTTCGCCCTCGGCTTCGGCCTGGTGTCCATACTGCTGCAGCTATGCGTGCCCTACGGCCGCTATGTGCGCATCCTGAAATGGCTGACCCTGGCGCTACTGGCCTATTTCGCCGCCGCGATGGCGCTGAATATACCCTGGGCCGACGTGGCGCGCAGTACGCTGCTGCCGCAACTGCAATGGGACCGCGCCTACGTCACCACGGTCGTGGCCTTGTTCGGCACCACCATCAGTCCCTATCTGTTTTTTTGGCAAGCCTCGCAGGAGGTGGAAGACCTGAACGCCGACCCGCGCGCCCGGGCGTTGAGAAAAGCGCCCGAACTGGCCCCTGCCAATTTCCAACGCATCAAGGTCGACACCTTTGCCGGCATGGCCTTCTCCAACCTGGTGGCTTTCTTCATCATGCTCACCAGCGCATTGGCCTTGCATGCCCACGGCCTCACCGACATCGGCTCGGCGGCCGACGCGGCCAACGCGCTGCGCCCGGTCGCCGGCGAATTCGCCTTCGTCCTGTTCAGCGTCGGCATCATCGGCACCGGCCTTCTGGCGGTGCCGGTGCTCGCCGGCTCGGCCGCCTACGCCGTCGCGGGCGCGTTCAAATGGAAAAACAGCCTGGCGTTGCGGCCATCCGTGGCGAAGGAGTTCTACGGCATCGTCGTGCTGTCGACCCTGATCGGCGTGGCGCTGTGTTTCACCAAGATCGATCCGTTCCAGGCCTTGTACTGGAGCGCGGTGATCAACGGCGTGATCTCGGTGCCGATCATGGCGGTGATGATGCTGATGGCCGCGCGCGCCGACGTCATGGGCCGGCTGACCATCTCGCGCCGTTTGGCCGTGCTGGGCTGGCTATGCACCGGCGTCATGGCCGCCGCTGTGGCGACGATGGCCTACGTGTCACTGGCGGGCGCTTGATGCGCGGCGCCGGGCGCAAAACGGTCGCGCTCGCGGCGCCCGCCGGCGCCGACGGCATGGTACGGGTGCGCGGCGCCCGCGAACACAATCTGCGCAACGTCGACGTCGACATTCCGCGCAACGCGCTGGTGGTGTTTACCGGCGTGTCCGGCTCGGGTAAATCGTCGCTGGCCTTCGGCACCCTGTACGCCGAAGCGCAGCGGCGGTATCTGGAATCGGTGTCGCCGTATGCGCGCCGGCTGTTCCAGCAGATGCCGGTGCCGGAGGTCGACGCCATTGACGGCCTGCCGCCTGCGCTCGCCTTGCAGCAACAGCGCGGCGGCGCCAGCGCGCGCTCCTCGGTCGGCAGCGTCAGCACGCTGTCGAACGCGCTGCGCATGCTGTATTCGCGCGCCGGCGACTACCCGGCAGGGCAGGCGCTGTTGTACGCCGAGTCGTTTTCGCCCAACACTGCCGAGGGCGCCTGTCCGCGCTGCCATGGCCTGGGCCAGGTATACGACGTGACCGAGCGCTCGCTGGTGCCGGACGACACCCTGACGATCCGCCAACGCGCCGTCGCCGCCTGGCCGACCGCGTGGCACGGGCAGAACCTGCGCGACATCCTCGTCACGCTCGGCCACGACGTCGACCGGCCGTGGCGCGAATTGCCCCGGCAGACGCGCGACTGGATTCTTTTCACCGACGAGCAACCGGTGGTGCCGGTGTACGCCGGGCTGGCGCCGGAGCAGGCCAGGCGCGCGCTGGCGCGGCGCGAGCCGGCCAGCTACCAGGGCACCTTCAGCGGCGCCAGGCGCTACGTGCTGCAGAGCTTTGCCACCAGCGCCAGCGCGGCGATGAAAAAGCGCGCCTTGCAGTACATGGTGAGTGGCGCTTGTCCGCTATGCGACGGCAAGCGGCTGCGCCCGGAAGCGCTGTCGGTGCGTTTCGCCGGCCAGGACATCGGCGCCATGGCGCGCCTGCCGTTGCGCCGCTTGCGCGAACTGATGCTGCCGTATGCGAACGGCGCCGTGCGCGGCGGCGCCAAGGCGGCGGCCTGGCATCCGGAAAAGGCGCTGGTCAGCCAACGCATCGCGCAAGACCTGGTGGCGCGGCTGGCCGTGCTGCTCGACTTGGGGCTGGGCTACCTGACGCTGGAGCGGGCCACGCCGACGCTGTCGCCGGGCGAATTGCAGCGGCTGCGCCTGGCCACCCAGGTGCGCTCGACGCTGTTCGGCGTCGCCTACGTGCTCGACGAGCCGTCGGCGGGGCTGCATCCGGCCGATATCGAAGCGTTGCTGACGGCGCTCGGGCGCCTGAAAGCGGCCGGCAATTCCCTGTTCGTCGTCGAGCACGCGCTCGACGTGATCCGCCAAGCCGACTGGATCGTCGATGTCGGTCCCGGCGCCGGCGAGGGCGGCGGACAGGTTCTCTACAGCGGCCCGCCGGCGGGCCTGCAAGCGGTCGCGCAGTCGCAGACGCGGCGTTATCTGGCGGCGCGCGCCAAGCCGGTACCGAGGGCGGCGCGGGCGCCGGCGGGCTGGCTGCGCCTGGCCGGGGTGGTGCGCAACAACCTGCGCGGCGTCGACGCCGCCTTTCCCCTGGGCACGCTGTGCGGCGTCACCGGCGTGTCCGGTTCCGGCAAGTCGAGCCTGGTGAGCCAGGCGCTGGCCGGCCTGGTGGCGGCGCGGCTGGGCCAGCCGGCGCCAGCCGCCGAGGTCGAGGCCGAAGCCGACGGCGCCGCGCCGTTGGCGCCGTCGGCGCCTCTGGAGGGGCACATCAGCGAGGGCATGGCGACGCTGCGCCGGCTGGTGCAGGTCGACCAAAAGCCGATCGGCCGCACGCCGCGCTCCAACCTGGCCACCTACACCGGCTTGTTCGACCACGTGCGCAAGCTGTTCGCCGCGACGCAAGCGGCGCGCGCGCGCCATTACGACGCCGGGCGTTTTTCATTCAACGTCGCCAAAGGGCGCTGCCAGGTCTGCGCCGGCGAGGGTTTCGTCATGGTCGAACTGCTGTTCCTGCCGAGCGTGTACGCGCCGTGCGCCGCCTGCCGCGGCGCGCGCTACAACGACGCCACGCTGGCGGTCCGTTACCGCGACCTGAACATCGCCGAGGTGCTGGCGCTGACGGTCGACGCCGCCCGGGATTTTTTCGCCGACGAGGCGCCGCTGCGCCACGCGCTGGAGGTGTTGCGCGAGGTCGGCCTGGGCTATCTGCGCCTGGGCCAGCCGGCCACCGAACTGTCCGGCGGCGAAGCGCAACGCATCAAGCTGGCCACCGAATTGCAGCGCGCCAGCCGCGGCGACACGCTGTACGTGCTCGACGAGCCGAGCAACGGCCTGCACCCGGCCGACGTCGACCGGTTGATGGCGCAATTGGGGCGGCTGGTCGAGGCCGGCAACACCGTGGTCGTGGTCGAGCACAATATGCGCGTGGTGGCGGAATGCGATTGGGTCATCGACATCGGCCCCGGCGCCGGCGAGGACGGCGGCCGCGTGGTCGCGGCGGGCACGCCGGCGCTGGTGGCGGCGTCGAAGCGCAGCCGCACGGCGGCGTATCTGGCGCGGCAGTTGTAACAGCCCGCGGCGCGCCGCCGGCGCGGCCAACCGCGCGCGGCGGCGCTTACGCGACGGCCGCCTCCAACTGCTGCTTGAACGCGGCCATTTCCTCGCCCAGCGCGCCCAGGTCCACCTTGCTGTCCCGCACTTTCGGAAACATCTCGCCTTCCTCCTCGCCGACGTGGTGCTCGATCTGCTCGGACAGCACCTTGACTTTGGCGTCGTACAGCGCGTCGCCCGGATCCATGTCCATGATCTGGGCGATCAGGTCTTTGGCGCTGGCGTGCTCGACCAACGCCTCGTCCATCAAGTCGCCGTCCTTGATCGGTTTGCGCACCGCCGGATAGAACACCTCTTCTTCCAGCTGGGCATGGATGGTCAATTCGCGGCAGATCTGGTCGGCGATCTTTTTTTTGCTCACTGTTGAGCGGTCGCTCAAGGCGTCGAATTGGGCGAACAAGGATGTCACTTTCTTGTGGTCGGCGACCAGCATGGCGATGGCGTCGTGCGGCGTGGTTTTCATGGCGGCTCCTGGTTGGGTGAGCCTGCATCTTGCCGGCGCCTTCGACGGCGGTATGTACGCTATCAAACAGATGAGTGCGCTTGGGGGCGCCGCTACAGCGGCAACGCCGTTTCGTACTTCACCTCGCGCATCGTCACGCTGGTGTTGACCTGGGCCACGCCGTGCAGTTTGAACAGCACGTCGTGCAGAAAGTTTTGGTACGCGTCCATGTCCGGCACCACCACCTTCACCATATAGTCGGAGCCGGTGGTTTCGTAGCATTCGACGACCTCGCTGCGGGCCTGCATCGCGCTCTCGAACGCCGCCACCACCTCGGCCGAGTGGCGGTTCAGCGACACGTTCGCCAGGCAGCACACCATCAGCCCGACCTTGCGCCGGTCGACGATGGCGGCGTAGCGTTTGATGTAGCCGTTGTCCTCCAATTCCTTTTGCCGGCGCCAGCACGGCGTGGCCGACAGGCCGACCTTTTCGGCCAGCTCGGCGGTCGAGATACGGCTGTTTTTCTGCAACTCCGCGAGTATTTTGACGGATGCCGCATCGAGGGGATGGTTTTTCATGTTTAGCCTGTAAACGAGTATGCTTATCCGAAATCTATCAGAAAGCCGGTGAGATAGGAATATTTATCCGCGTCCCCAGCACTATCATTTCTCTACTTAATAATGCCCACAGGGCGCTCTCGCAAAGGGTAGAAAAATGCAATCGAACGGAGACAAGTTGGACGTGGCGGTGGCGCTGGCGGACCCGGATTACCGCCTCAGCGACAACCTCAAGCGCGAAAGCGGGCGGGTGTTCCTGACCGGCACCCAGGCGCTGGTGCGGCTGCTGGTGATGCAAAAAAAGCTGGACGCGGCGAGCGGCCTGAACAGCGCCGGTTTCGTCAGCGGCTACCGCGGCTCGCCGCTGGGCGCGGTCGACCAGGAGATGTGGCGCGCCAAGAAGCTGTTGCAAGAGCACGGCGTCGAATTCCTGCCGGCCATCAATGAAGACCTGGGCGCGACCGCCGTGCTCGGCTCGCAGCAGGTTGAAAGCGACCCGACCCGCAAGGTCGACGGCGTCTTCGCCATGTGGTACGGCAAGGGGCCGGGCGTGGACCGCTCCGGCGACGCCCTCAAGCACGGCAACGCCTACGGCTCCTCGAAGCACGGCGGCGTGCTGGTGGTGCTGGGCGACGACCACGGTTGCGTGTCCTCGTCGATGCCGCACCAGAGCGAACAGGCGCTGATCGCCTGGAGCATGCCGGTCATCAACCCGTCGAACATCCAGGAATACCTCGAATTCGGCCTGTACGGCTGGGCGCTGTCGCGCTATTCCGGCAACTGGGTCGGCTTCAAGGCCATTTCCGAAACCGTCGAGGGCGGCGCCGTCGTCGACCTGCCGGGCATGCCGCAATACTGCCTGCCGGACGACTACGTGTTCCCGGCCGACGGCCTGGACTACCGCTGGCCCGACCTGCCGAGCCTGAAGATCGAGCAGCGCGTCGCCGAAAAACTCAAGGCCGTGCAGGCCTTCGCGCGCGCCAATTCAATCGACCGCCTGGTGGCGCCGGCGCCCGGCGCCACGCTGGGCATCGTCAGCGCCGGCAAGGCCTACCTCGACTTGCTGGAAGCCTTGCAGCGCATGGGCCTGGACGTCGAGCGCCTGAACCAGTTCGGCATCCGCCTGTACAAGCCGGGCCTGACCTGGCCGCTGGAGCCGAACCGCCTGGCCGCCTTCGCCGACGGCCTGCGCGAGATCCTGGTGGTCGAGGAAAAAGACCCGATCATCGAACAACAGTTGAAAAACCTGTTCTACAACCTGCCGCAGGAAAACCGCCCGCAGGTGCTGGGCAAGGCCGACACGCGCAACGCGCCGCTGCTGGCGGCGATCGGCGAATTGCGGCCCTCGCGCATCGCCCCGGCGCTGGTGCGCTGGCTGGCGCCGCACCTGCCCGAGCTGCATTTGCAGCGCTATCTGCCGGACTTTTGCGCCGCCGACCTGCGCGCCGACCCGTCCGGCGCGGTGCGCACGCCGTACTTCTGCTCCGGCTGCCCGCACAACACCTCGACCAAGGTGCCCGAGGGCAGCACCGCGCTGGCCGGCATCGGCTGCCACTTCATGGCCACCTGGATGGAGCGCGACACCAACAACCTGACGCAAATGGGCGGCGAGGGCGTGACCTGGGTCGCGGCCTCGCGCTTCGTCGGCAAGAAGCACGTGTTCCAGAACCTCGGCGACGGCACCTATTTCCACTCCGGCTTCCTGGCGGTGCGCCAGGCCATCGCCGCGCGCACCAACATTACCTACAAGATCCTCTACAACGACGCCGTCGCCATGACCGGCGGCCAGCCGGTCGACGGCACCCTGTCGGTGCCGCAAATCGTCCAGCAGGTGCTGACCGAGGGCGCGTTGAAGGTGGTGGTGGTCACCGACGACACTGGCAACTACGACGGCGTCACGCTGCCGGCCGGCGTCACCCTGCACGAGCGCGCCGAACTCGACCTGGTGCAGCGCCAGTTGCGCGACATCGAGGGCGTCACCGTGCTGGTGTACGACCAGACCTGCGCCGCTGAGAAGCGGCGCCGGCGCAAGAAAAACACCGCCACCCACACCGAGTTCCCGGACCCGGCGCGGCGCATGGTGATCAACCCCGAAGTGTGCGAAGGCTGCGGCGACTGCGGCGTGCAGTCGAACTGCCTGTCGATCCTGCCGCTGGAAACCGAACTGGGCCGTAAGCGGCAGATCGAACAAGCCTCGTGCAACAAGGACTATTCCTGCGTCGAGGGCTTTTGCCCGAGCTTCGTCTCGGTACTGGGCGGACAGATGAAAAAACCGGCCGCCGCCAAGCTCGAGCTGGCCGAGCTGGAGCGCGCGGTCGCGGCCTACGCCGCGCCGCCGCCGGCCGCCTTCCACAAGCCGTTTGAAATCCTGGTGGCCGGCGTCGGCGGCACCGGCGTCGTCACCATCGGCGCGCTGGTGACGATGGCCGCGCACCTGGAGGGCAAGGGCGCCTCGACGCTGGACTTCATGGGCTTCGCGCAAAAGGGCGGCGCGGTGATGTCGCATGTGCGCATCGCCGCCTCGCCGGCGGCGCTGAACCAGGTGCGCATCGACCTGCAACAGGCCGACGCCATCCTGGCCTGCGACCTGGTGGTCGCGTCGATGCCGGACGCGCTGGCGGTAATGCGCCACGGGCATACCCGAGTCGTCGCCAACGAGCGCGAAATCCCCACCGCCGCCTTCACCCGCAACCCGGACGCCAGCAACGACATGGCCGGCTTGTTCGCCCAGCTGCGGCGGGCCGTCGGCGCCGCCCAGGTCGACGCGCTCGACGCCCAGGACACCGCCACGCGCCTGCTGGGCGAGCCGATCGCCGCCAACATGCTGATGCTGGGCTACGCCTGGCAGCGCGGGCTGGTGCCGGTCGGCCTGCCGGCGCTGCTGCGGGCGATCGAGTTGAACAACGTCGCCGTCGAGATGAACAAGAAGGCTTTCACGCTGGGCCGCCTGGCCGCCGCCGACGCCGGCGGCGCCGCGCTGGAACGGCTGACGCCGGGCCGCGCCAAGGTGATCCAATTCACCGCGCCGGCCTCGCTGGAACAGACCGTGGCCTCGCGCGCCGCGCGCCTGGAGCAATACCAGGACCGCCGCTACGCGCAGCGCTACCTGGACGCGGTGGCGCGCGTCGAACAGAAGGAGCGCGCGCTCGACGGCGAAGAGTCGAAGACGCCGCTGGCGAAGGCGGCGGCGCGCTACCTGTTCAAGGTGATGGCCTACAAGGACGAGTTCGAGGTGGCGCGCCTGCACGCGGCGCCGGCCTTCCGCGAGCAGCTCGACGCCGCGTTCGGCGGCGACTTCAAGCTGGAGTTCCACCTGGCGCCGCCGCTGCTGGTGCGCAAAAAGCCGGGTTCGGAGGTGCCGCGCAAGATCCGCGTCGGCGCCTGGGTGCTGCCGCTGTTGCGCGCGCTGGCGCCGCTGAAGGTGTTGCGCGGCACGCCGCTCGACGTCTTCGGTTACAGCGCCGAGCGGCGCCGCGAGCGCGCGCTGCGCGACGGCTACTTCGCCCTGGTCGACGAAATCTGCGCCACGCTGTGCGGCGACAACCGCGCCGTCCTGCTGAAACTGGCGCAACTGCCGGAGCAGGTGCGCGGCTACGGCCACGTCAAGCTGGCGCACCTGGCCAAGGTCGACGCCGAGGCGCTGCGCCTGCGCGCCGAACTGGCGACATTGGCGGCGGCGCCGTCGCGCCAGGCCGCCTGAACCATGGCCGCGCCCGCCATCTTGGCGGGCGCGGCGGCGCCCAAAACCCACCAAGGGAAAAGAGCCGGTGTCGGACCCCGAGGGGCCGACTCCGGGGTCGGGTTGCGCCCTTGGTTTTAATTGTTTTACCGCCGCCCGTTAGTTCTTCCAGTCTACCCCCCCGCGCCGCCGCCGCTAGTTCTTCCGGCCGCCACCCTAGCCATTTTGATTCTCCCAAACGGTCCCCTCTGGCCAATGGTGCGTGCTTGCTCCCAGGCATAAGCTTTGTCTGCTGTGAACGCCCCCATTTTTGATGCCGATTGGAGAACTACCGATGGATGCCGTGCCCAAAAAACCGAACGCCGACGACGCTGTGCCGCAGCAACCGAACCGCCGCAATTTCCTCGGCAAGAGCGCCTTGCTGGGCCTGACCGGCGCCGGGCTGACGCTGGGCCTGGCCGGCTGCAAGGACGAGGACGCGCCCGCCAAGGCCGCCGGCGGGCCCGCCGCGGCGGCCGCTTCGCCGCAGGCGCTCGGCCACGAGGTCGCGCCGGGCCAGCTCGACGACTATTACCATTTCTCCAGCGGCGGCCACTCCGGCGAGGCGCGCATCCTCGGCGTGCCCTCCGGGCGCACGCTGCGCCGCATCCCGGTGTTCAACATCGACCCGATGGTCGGCTGGGGCATCACCAACGAGTCGAAGGCGATCATGGGCACCAAGGCCGATGGCAGCCTGAAGTACACCACCGGCGACACCCACCATGTCCACGGCAGTTACAAGGACGGCAGCTACGACGGCCGCTGGCTGTTCATCAACGACAAGATCCATTCGCGCATCGCGCGCATCCGCATGGACACGATGGAGTGCGACAAGATCACCGAGTTGCCGAACGTGATGGGCTTCCACGGCATCTTCCCCGACAAGTGCGATCCGCTCGACGCCAAGATCAATTACACCACGCGCGTGTTCTGCGGTTCCGAGTTCCACATCCCGCTGCCAAACGACGGCCGCGACCTGGACGACCCGAGCAAGTGGGGCTGTCTGTTTAGCTGCGTCGACGCCGCCACGATGGAGGTGCGCTGGCAGGTGCGGGTGGACGGCAATATGGATCTGGTCGCCACCTCGTACGACGGCAAACTGGCCGCGTCGAACCAGTACAACGTCGAGGGCGCGGCCGACCTGGCCGGCATGATGGCCGCCGAGCGCGACGCCTGCGTGTTCTTCGACGTCGCCCGGGTCGAGCAAATGGTCAAGGACGGCAAGTTCAGCACCATCGGCACCTCGAAGGTGCCGGTGGTCGACGGCCGCAAGGCCGCCAACGCCGATCCGAAAACCGCGGTCACCTGCTATGTGCCGGTCGGCAAGAATCCGCACGGCGTCAACGCCTCGCCGGACGGCAAGTATTTCGTCTGCGCCGGCAAGCTGTCGCCGACCGCCACCGTGATCGAGCTGGCGCTGGTGCAGAAATGGTTCGCCGGCGAACTCAAGGACGAGCGCGCCGCCGTCGTGGCCGAGCCGGAAATCGGCCTCGGTCCGCTGCACACCGGTTTCGACGGCAAGGGCAACGCCTATACCTCGCTGTTCCTCGACAGCCAGGTCGTCAAGTGGAACGTTGCCGCCGCCATCGCCCACTTCAAGGGCGACAAGAAGGCCAAGGTCGTGGTCGACCGGATGGACGTGCATTACCAGCCCGGCCACGGGTATTCGTCGATGGGCGAAACCAAGGAGGCGGACGGCAAGTACTTCAACTCGGGCAACAAGTTCTCCAAGGACCGCTTCCTGCCGGTCGGCCCGCTGCACGCCGAGACCGAGCAGCTGATCAACATCAGCGGCGAGAAGATGGTGATGATCGCCGACCACACCGCGTATCCGGAGCCGCACGACGGCATCATCGTGCGCCGCGACGTCGTCAAGACGCGCCAGATCTACAACATGGACGACTTCCCGAACGCGGTCAAGACGCCGGCCGATTCGCGCATCGAACGCAAGGGCAACAAGGTGTTCGTCTACATGATGTCGCAGGCGCCGTCGTTCAGCATGCCGGTGATCAAGGTGAAGAAGGGCGACGAGGTGACCATCACCCTGACCAACCACGACAAGGTGGAAGACTTGACGCACGGCTGCGCGATTCCGACCTTCAACGTCAACTTCATCGTCAACCCGCAGGAAACCAAGTCGGTCACGTTCAAGGCCGACCACGCCGGCGCCTTCTGGGTGTATTGCACCCACTTCTGCCACGCGCTGCATTTGGAAATGCGCAGCCGCCTGCTGGTCGAGGGCTGATGGTGTATCGCCGCGGGGGTCTGACCCGGGCTTGTTGCCGGTGGTTTTTTTTTGACGTTCGCGGCGCCTTCACGGTGTTCCTCCATATGACTTCTATCGCCGACCTATCGCGCCGCCTGCCGCAGCTGTTTCGCGCGGCGCCGCTGCTGCTGCTGGCCTTCGCGCTGTTCGCGCCGCTCGTCGGCGCCACCGTGTACGACGCCGAGCTGTCCGCGCAATTGCTGCGCGGCGAGGACCTGTGCGCCGCCGCGCCCTGCCGCGACGTGATGCCGGCCGCCCGGCAGTTCTCCAAGCGCAAGGGGACGCCGACCTATGTCGACGCCTTCGCCGTCGAAAACGGCAAGCCGCGCCTGGTCGGCTATGTGTTCCTGTCGACCGACGTGGTCGACATTCCCGCCTATTCCGGCAAGCCGGTGGTGACCTTGATCGGTATGGACACCGGCGGCGTCATCACCGGCGTGCGCGTGCTCAAGCATTCCGAACCGATCCTGCTGGCCGGCATCCCCGAGTCGGCGCTGCTGAAGTTCATCGCCCAGTATGTCGGCAAGCGCGCCGACGCCAAGCTGGTGATCGGCCGCGGCCACGACCAGCAGGGCGCCGTCGGCCTGGACGCCATCAGCGGCGCCACCGTCACCGTGATCGCCGAAAACCAGGTTATTTCGCGCAGCGCCTACGAGATCGGCCGCCAGGTCGGTATCATTAAGAGCACGCTGCGGCCGCCGGCCCGCTTTACCGCCGTCAAGGGCGCGTTGGACTGGGCCGCGATGCGCAAGGAGGGCAGCGTGCAGCGCCTGCTCATTTCGGCCGACGAGGCCGGCGCGGCCGACCGTTCGCGCCCGTATATGGATGCGTATTTCGGCTACCTGAACGCGCCGGCGCTGGGCGCCAGCCTGCTCGGCGAGCACGGCTACGCGCGCCTGATGGCCGATTTGAAGCCGGACCAGCACGCGATCTTCATCGTCGCCAACGGCCAGGAGTCGTTCAAGGGTTCGGGCTTCGTGCGCGGCGGCATCTACGACCGCGTGCAGGTGCGCCAGGACCTGCTGACGTTCACCTTCCGCGACACCGACTACCTGAATCTGTACCATCTGCAGCCGGCCGACGTGCCGGGTTTCAAGGAGTCGGCGATTTTCATCGTCCGCTCGGCCAACTTCAATCCGGCCTGGCCGTGGCAGTTGACGGTGCTGGCCAACAAGGCCGACCAGCAAAGCGGCGGCAAGACCTTCGTCCATTTCGACCGGGAATTCTGGCTGCCGGCGCGCTATCTGGAGGGTGGCCGGCCGCACGTGGAGCGGCCGCGGGCGGCGTGGAAGGCGATCTGGAGCGCGCGCAAGGTCGAGATCGGGTTGTTCGCGCTGCTGCTGGCATTCACCGCCGTGTGGTATGCCCGCCGCGACGCCCTGGTGCGCCGTTCCAAGCGTAAAAGCAAACCATGGATCAGCTTGCCGCGGCACCTGCTGTGGCTCGCCAGCGTCGGCTTCCTCGGCTTTTACCTGAAGGCGCAGCCCAGCATCACCCAGGTGATGACGTGGTTCCATTCGCTGATCAACCAGTGGAAATGGGAGCTGTTCCTGTCGGACCCGTTCATCTTCGTTTTCTGGTGGTTCATCATCATCACCGTGCTGGTGTGGGGCCGCGGGGTGTTCTGCGGCTGGTTGTGCCCGTTCGGTTCGCTGCAGCAGCTGGCGCTGAGCGCCGGCAAGTGGCTGGGCCTGAAGCGCTTCCAGAAGCTGCTGCCCAAGCCGCTGCACGACAAGCTGCGCTGGCTCAAGTACGGTATCTTCCTGGGCCTGCTCGGGGTGTCGTTCTTTTCGATGGAAACGGCCGAGAAGCTGGCCGAGATCGAGCCGTTCAAGACCACCTTCCTGGTCGGCGTGTGGAACCGCACCTGGCCGTTCTGGCTGTTCATCGGCGCCATCCTGGGCTGGTCCCTCTTCAGCGAGCGGCCGTACTGCAAGTACCTTTGCCCGCTCGGCGCCGGCTTGGCGATTCCGGGCAAGTTCCGCCTGTTCGGCCTCAAGCGCAAGGCCGAGTGCCAGAGCTGCCACGCCTGCGCCGCCGGCTGCGGTTCGCACGCCATCGACGGCGCCGGCAAGATCGACCAGATGGAGTGCATGGCCTGCCTCGATTGCATGGTGATGTATTACGACGACCACGCCTGCCCGCCGCTGGTGAAGGAGCGCAAGGTGCGCGAAAAGGCCGGCCAGCCGCTGACGGCCATCAACGCCGGCGGCTATTTCATCCCGCTCGAACGGGTCCGTGGCGCGCTGTCGGACAAGGTCGCCGCGCTGGCCGCCAAGCCGGCGCCGGAGGAGTAATCGTGCCCTCGACCGTGCGCCTTTGCCGCGTTCTCGCCGCCGTGCTGGCCTTGTGGCTTGGGGCCGGCGCCGGCGCCGCCGTCCTGCTGGTCAAGCCCGGCGGGTCGATTGCCGCGGCCATCGCGGCGGCGCGGCCGGGCGACACGGTGCGGGTGGCGCGCGGCGTCTACGCCGGGCATTTGTTGATCGACAAGGCGCTGACGCTGGAGGGGCTGGAGCGGCCCACCATCAGCGGGCGGGGCAGCGGCGACGTGATCCGCGTGCGCGCGGCCGACGTCAGCATCCGCGGCTTCGTCATCCGCGACAGCGGCAGCGACCTGGGCGCGCAGAACGCCGGCGTGTATGTCGAGCCGGGTTCGGACCGCGCGCTGGTGCGCGACTGCGCGCTGGTCTACAACCTGTTCGGCGTGTGGCTGGAAAACCTGAAGGACGCCCGGGTGGTCGGCAACACCATCACCGGCAAGCGCGACCTGTTGTCGGCGGCGCGCGGCAACGGCATCCAGGTGTTCAACACCAGCGGCGCGCAAATCCTCGACAACAACATCAGTTTCGCGCGCGACGGCATTTATGTCGACCTGTCGAAGCACGCTCTGTTCCGCGGCAACAAGATCCACCATCTGCGCTACGGCACCCACTATATGAACACCGACCATAGCGTGTGGGAATACAACGAGTCGTATCTGAACCGCGGCGGGCTGGCGCTGATGGAGGTGCGCAACCTGACGGTCCGCCACAACGTCGCCTGGGGCAATAGCGACCACGGCATCATGCTGCGCACCATCCAGGATTCGCTGATCGAGCACAACGTGGTGTCGGGCAACGGCCGCGGCTTTTTCATCTACGACGCCGAGTACAACGTGGTGCGGCGCAACCTGGTCATCGACAACCGCGTCGGCGTGCACCTGACGGCCGGCTCCGCCAACAACCAGGTCGACGGCAACGACTTCATCGGCAACCGCGAGCAGATCAAGTACGTCGCCGCGCGCGACGTCGAATGGGGCCGCGAGCAGGGCAATTACTGGGGCAATTACAGCGGCTGGGACCAGGACGGCGACGGCCGCGGCGACGTCGCCTACGAGGCCAACGACGTGGTCGACCGGCTGCATTGGCAATATCCGCTGGTGAAGCTGCTGCTGAGCAGCCCGTCGGTGCAGAGCCTGCGCTTCGTGGCGCGCCAGTTTCCGCTGCTGCGCGCGCCCAGCATCGTCGACAAGCACCCGCGCATGCAACCTTTATATACGGATTGGAAACGCTGGAATGAGAAACGCTGAAAATACGAACAAGCCCGCCGCGGTCGAGGTGGCCGGCGTGAGCAAGTGGTATGGCGAAGTGCATGCCCTCGACGACGTCAGCCTGGCGGTGGCGCCGGGCGAGATGTTCGGTCTGATCGGCCCGAACGGCGCCGGCAAGAGCACGCTGTTCAAGCTGATGCTGGGGCTGGCCGAGCCAAGCGCCGGCGCGGTGCGGGTGCACGGCGTGCCGACAGGCGGCGCCGACGCCAGGGCGGTGCGGCGGCGCATCGGCTATCTGCCGGAAAGCTTCGTCACCTACGACAACTTGAGCGGGCTGGAGGTATTGCAGCTGTTCGCCGACCTCAAACGGGTGCCGCGCTCGACTTGCGCGGCGCTGCTGGCGCGCGTCGGCCTGGACCAGGCGGGCGGGCGCCGCGTGCGCGGCTATTCGAAGGGCATGCGCCAGCGCCTCGGCTTCGCCCAGGCGCTGCTGGGCCAGCCCGACCTGATCTTCCTCGACGAGCCGACCAACGGCCTGGACCCGCAGGGCATCCACGATTTCTACCAGATCCTGCGCCAGGTGCAAGGCGAGGGGGCCACCATTATCATCACCTCGCATATTTTGGCCGAGATCCAGGAACGGGTCGACCGCCTGCTGATGTTGCGGAACGGCCGCGTCGCGGCGCAGGGTACGCTGGCGCAATTGCGCGCGCGGCAGGTGCTGCCCTCGCATATCGAGTTGACGCTGGCGCCCGGCCACGAGGCCGCGCTGCGCGCCGCGCTGGCGCCGCTGGACGGGCTGCGGATCAGCGTGGCCGGAAGCGCCGCGCGGGTGGCCTGCCTGCCGGCGCAAAAGGTCGAGGTGCTGCGGCGCCTGCTGGCGCCGGACTGCGGCGCGCGCGACGTCGTCGTCCACGAGCCGTCGCTGGAAGACTTGTTTCTCGGTTACGGGGGGCGCCATGTTCAGCCGCATTGACTGGTCGCAGGTCGGCGTCATCGCCGCAAAGGAGTGGCGCGAGCGCATCCGCAACTGGTGGGTGCTGGCGGTGGCGCTGATCTTCGCGCTGTTCGCGCTGGCGATCGCCTGGTTCGGCGGCGCCCAGCAGGGCGCGGTCGGCTTCCAGGGCATCGAGGTGACGGTCGCCAGCCTGGTCAGCCTGGTTATTTATCTGGTGCCGCTGATCGCCGTGATCCTCGGCTACGACGCCGTGGTCGGCGAGCGCGAGCGCGGTTCGCTGGAATTGCTGCTGTCGATGCCGATCACCCGCTTTGAGATTTTGCTGGGCAAATACCTGGGCTTGTCGGCCGCGCTGGCCGGCGCCACGGCGGCCGGCTTCGGCGCCGGTCTGCTGCCGCTGGCCAAGCACATCGCCAGCCGCGAGTTGTACCACTACGCCGGCTTCGTCGGCTCGGCCATTCTGATGGGGATGGCCTTCCTGAGCCTGTCGCTGTGGGTCTCGGTGATCGCCCGCGACCGCATGCGCGCCAGCGGCATGGCGATCGCGCTGTGGTTCTTTTTCGTTCTGATTTTCGATTTGCTGCTGATGGGCTTGCTTGTGCTGAGCAAGGGCAATCTCGGCAGCGCCGTGTTCGCCGGCCTGCTGATGCTGAACCCGGCCGACGTGTTCCGCCTGCTGAACATGTTCAGCTCGCGGCAGGTGCAAACCATGTACGGCCTGGCCACGGTAATGCCGGACGGCCTGACCGATCCCGCGGTCCTGACCGGCATCATGCTGGCCTGGGTCGCCGGCCCCTTTTTCATCGCTCACTGGAGATTCAAGTGATATCGCCCCGCAACCCAATTGGCCGCTTCAAGCGCGGCACCCGCGCCGCGCTGGCCTCGCTGGCGCTGCTGGCCGCCTGCGGCCAGGCCGTGCCGAAGGCGCTGGCCGAGGAACCGGGCGCCGCCACCGCCTGCGTGCTCGACGGCATGCTGCTGAAGGACTTCGCCGGCCCCAAGGCGCAGATCCATTACGCCGAGGGCAAACCGGATTTCTTTTGCGACTTGATGGAGCTGTTCACGGCGCTGGGCGCGCCCGAGCGGCTGCGCAGCGCCACCGGGGTGTTCGTGCAGGACATGGGCAAGACCGACTGGGAGCGTCCGAGCGGTCATTGGATCGACGCCAAGAGCGCCATTTACGTCGCCGGCAGCGCCAAAACGGGCTCGATGGGGCCAACCTTCGGCGCGTTTTCCAGCGAACACGAGGCCCAGGCGTTCGTGCGGAAGGAGGGGGGCAAGATCCTGCGTTTCGAGCAGATTAGCACCGATATGGCCAGCCTGGACGGCGGCGTCGGGCATGACACGACGATGTCGCGCTGACGGCGCCGGCGCGTACTTCACACCAAGGGCGTGACCCTGGGGTCGGATCCCGAGGGTCTGCCCCCGGCCGCTTCAACGATAATTTTTACATTAAAGGCAATAACATCATGAACACCTATACCTTCTCCGCACTTCTTATCGCGGCGGCGCTGGCCGGCTGCGGCGACAAGGCTCCGGCCACCGCCAGCGCTTCGGCCAGCGCGCCGGCGCGCCCCCACGAAGCGGCGCCGGCCGCCGCACCGGCGGGGGGACAAAGGCCGGACACCACCGACAACACCCCGGCAAAAAGAGAGAAAAATTTCGTCACACACTACCCCTCTTTTCCCCACAGCGAAGTGCTCGGGTTGGCCCCCCCCTCCGGCATG
>NZ_JBJXIB010000050.1:0-38413 GCF_046115965.1 Janthinobacterium sp. CG_23.3
GATGCTGATTGTAGGGGAGGTAGCTCGTCGTCATTAGACAAGTTTACCTCGTCCCCATTCCGATTGCATCAGTTTCTGCCGCGCAGACTCCTAGCGGACGCGCCACAGGCGCAGCATAGCGGGTTTTCGGCCGCAAGTGCCGGCGCGCGCGCAGGAGCTGGGGGAAAGACCGGGGGAATACTGGGGAAATGTGCCCGCGCCGTGGCGGCGCGCGCCGCCGCGAGCGCCGCGGCGATTTTCGTGTCGATTCTTGCGCGGGAAACAGCTTCCGCCGCGAAAAGCGCAAGCCGGCCGGGAAAAGCATAAACTTTTCCGGTTGGGCCCTGTCTATTTGCTAAGGCCGGCGATTCAGTTGGCGCCGTCTATCCGATCAACCGACGCAGACTGGAGCAAATATGCAATCGCAAATCACCGAGTGGAGCACCGCCCTGATGACTTCCCTGGCTGCGGCCATGGCGATGTTCTTTTCGTCGATCCCGAAAATCATCGGCTTCGCCGTCATTCTCATCGCCGGCTGGCTGATCGCGGCGGTGATTGAAAAAGCCGTCGCCGCGCTGCTGCGCACGGTCAAGTTCAACGACCTGTCGCAGCGCTCCGGCTTCTCCGACTTCGTGCAAAAAATGGGCACCGGGAGCGACGCGTCCGGCATGATCGGCATGGTTGTGAAGTGGTTCGTGCGGCTGGTGGCGCTGGTGGTGGCCTTCGACGCGCTGGGCTTGCCGGCGGTGTCGGACGTGCTGCGCCAATTGCTGCTGTGGCTGCCGAACGTGGTGGTGGCGCTGGTGGTGCTGGTGATCGCCGGCCTGGCCGCGCGGGCCTTGAGCAGCCTGGTGCGCGGCGCCGCCGCCGAGGGCGGGCTGGGCAACCCGGACTTGCTGGCGAAGGTCGCCTCCGGGTTGATCTGGGCCTTCGGCATCGTCGTCGCGGTCAACCAGATCGGCATCGCGACGACGCTGGTCAACACCCTGTTCATGGCGGTGGTGGGTGCGCTGGCGCTGGCGCTGGGCCTGTCGTTCGGCCTGGGCGGGCGCGAGACGGCGGCGCAGATCGTGCGCAACTGGTACCACCGCGGCCAGCGCAACGCCGACCAGCTTGAGCGCAGCGTGCGCGCCGCCGCCGACATGGTCGACGACGCCGGCGGCACGGCGATGGGGCGGGGCGCGGCCGTCGGCTCGCTGACCGAAAGGCGCACGATGCAGCGCCGCGCCGCCAGCTAGCGCGGCGGCGTTGAATTCATCAAGCCGCCTCGGCGCGGTTCGGAATCAGCATCAACAAGTCGGTCGGGCCGACGTCGACGCCGGCCTGCGACAGCAGGGTCGTGGCTTGGCCGCGGTGGTGGGTCTGGTGGTTGAAGAAATGCATCAGCAGGCTGAAAAAATCCCGCTCGAAGGCGTCGCCCTTGATGTTGGAATAGCGCAGCGCATGATCGAGGTCGGCTTCGCTCAGCGCGCCGGCCCATTTGACGATGACGGCGTCGAGCCACTGCCGGTATTGCGCCAGCGCGTCAAAGTCCGGGAACAGCAGCTGGCTCAGTCCGGCGGGTTGCGCCAATTGCCGCACCGGCTCCAGCGCCGCGAACGTGGCCGGATGGCTGGCGGCGAAGCGCCGCAGCCAGATCGTGTCGCCGGCCGCGATGTGGTTCAGGGTGCCGAACAGGGAGCCGAAAAAAGCCCTCCTGTCGGCGCCCAGCTCGGCGTCCGGCAAGGTCCTGGCCGCCGCATAGACCTTGGCGTTCATCCACTGGTTGTACTCGGCCATCAGGCAAACATGGTTGGTGCGGCTCACGGCATTCTCCCCGGCGCAATTGGATGATGCGCGGAGAAATATTATAACGTCGCCGGAGGCGCCGGCGCTACAGCGTCTTGGCGAACGCGCGCACGCCGGCCAGCAGCATTTCCACCGCCATCGCTGTCAATATCAGCCCCATCAGGCGTTCGAACGCCGTCATCACCTGCGGGCCGAGCGCCCGTTGCAGCCGCTCGGCGCTGAGGAAGACGGCCAGCCAGACGGCGGCCACGGCGGTGAGCGCCGCCACATGCGCCATCACGTCGCGCATCTCGTGCGATGAAAACAGCAGCACCGTGGCCAGCGCCGACGGCCCCGCCAGCGCTGGAATGGCCAGCGGCACGATGAAGGGTTCGCCTTCCAGGTCGGCGTCGCCGTTGCCGCCCGCCTGAGGGAACACCATGCGCATGGCGATCAGGAACAGGATCACGCTGCCGCCGATGCGCAGCGCCACTTCCGACAGTTGCATCGCCGCCAGCAGGTGGCGGCCGAAGAACATAAACAGCAGCAGCACGACGAAGGCGATCAGGCATTCGCGCACCACCACGCGCCAGCGCCGCGCCGGCGCCACCTTGGACAGCGCATTGACGAACAGCGGCACGTTGCCGAAGGGATCGGTCACCAGCAGCAGCAGGATGAAGGTCTGGAAAAAATTCTGGGTCATGGCGCGTGCCTTTTTGCGGCGGGACAGCGTGGAACGGGTCGAATTATTACCATCCGACAAGAATCACGATGATAGCAAACCGGCGCCGGCGGCGGCCGCAAAAGTGTGCGGCGGCGCGAAAAAAGCGCCGCCGCCGCGCGGCCGGGCGGTTTACGCTACGCTACACCGTTGCGTTGCTTTTTTCGCCAGCGCGTTGGCGCTGGCGGACATCCACCAAGGAGTTGTAGATGCAGATGTCAGATATCCCGTTCGGCGTGACGGATTGGTCGCAGATTGAGCGAACCGAGCACAAAGGCGACAGCGGCATGGCCTATTGGCGCACCCGCAAATTCGGCCCGATCCGCGTGCGCATGGTCGAATACACGCCCGGCTATTTGGCCGACCACTGGTGCGTCAAGGGCCACGTGCTGCTGTGTACGGCGGGCGAGTTGCACACCGAACTGGAAGACGGTCGCACTTTCCTGCTCAAGGCCGGTATGAGCTACCAGGTGGCCGACGACGCCGAGCCGCACCGCTCCTCCACCGCGACCGGCGCGACGCTGTTCATCGTCGACTGAGTCCGTGCGCCGGGTTGCCGCCCGCACCCACCTATGGCGTTTGGCTGGCTTGGGGCATATGGGCCGTCCGCCCCACCCTGTGGTTATCCCCACCGGAGGGCGCGCGGCGCAGGCGCAACGGCGCGCCCGCGCGCCGCCAGGGCGGCTAAAACGCCTGCGCCGCCTGGGCCGCCGACACGCGGCCTTTCACCTCGTTGCGGTATTTCGCCTTGGCGGTGGCCTTCTTGACCGCTTCCCTGGCGATGTTGTCCTGCTTGATGCGTTTCTTTTCCTGCTTGCTGCGGTGCTGGGCGATATCCTTGTTGCCGATGCGGTTGGTCATGGTGTTCTCCTGTTTGCGGTCGCGAAAGCCACATCATCGCTGCGCGCAGGCAAGCCAACCGTGCGCTATCGCACGCTTCGCCGCTTCTAGTGCGCCGCCGCGGCAAGCAGTGCCTGCCAGGCGACGCTCCAGTCGATGCGTTCCTGCTCCAGGCGCAGCTGGTGCCGCCAGCGGTGCAGTTTCAGGCCGGTATAGACGGCGTGCTCGTCGGGCGTGAGCCCGGTCAGCGTGGTCGCCGGGTGCGGCGTTTTTTCATCCGTCCACAGCGCCGCGAAGCGGTGCAGGGTGGCCTCGTCCATAAGGACCGAGCGCAGCTGCGGCAAATGGCCCCGGGCCCGCTGCAGGATCGCGTAGCCGTGGGTGTCGATGTCGCCCCAATACAGGCAGCGCGCCTGCGCGATCCACGGCAGTTGCGCCAACAGGTCGACGCCGTAGCCGAGCGCCATGAAGACCAGCGCGCCCGGAATGTCGGCCAACGCCAGGCCGGTTTGCAGGTTTTCGACGACCAGCACGAGCGTCGGCTTCAGGTCGAGGCGGGCCAATTCGTCGACCGGCGCGGTGACGTCGCCCAGGCCGCCGAGCCGGGCGCGCAGCGCCGGGTCCAGCAGGCGCATGCGTAGCTGCGCGGGCGGCTTTTGCAAACCGCACAGGGCGTAAAAATCGGCGCCGTCGGCCGGCGCGCCGCGCATTGCCGCGACCAGTTCGAGCAGCGCGCCCTTGCGCGACTCCAGCCATTTGCTGTCCAGGCCGGCCACCGGCAATTGGCGCGGGTACAGGCCGGAGCGCGGGTTGGCCTCGATCCAGGCGAGCATGTCGAGCAGGCGCTGGAAGTCGGCCTCGGCATAGTCCGCCAGCGTCGCGAACTGGCGCGGCAGGCGCCGCGCCAGCACCGGCCAGCGCGCCGCCAGCACTTGCCGGCGCCTGGCGGCGCGGCCCCAGCGCTCCTGCTCGCCGATCCACAGGGCGGCCTGCTCGGGACCGTGCACGGTGAGGGTGGCGGGCAGGCGCTGGGTGCCGAGCACCTTCCACTGCCGCTCGCACCAGCGCAGCTCGCCCGCGCCCCGCCACGCCCCCCAGGCGGCTACCCAGGCGCGCACCGCCTCGACCTGGCGCAGCGCGGCCGCCTCGGTCGGCGCGCCAAGCGCGATGTCGAGCGGCCAGCCGGCCGCGCCGGCGTCGTCCGCCAGCCAGTCGCGGTGCATGGCGTCGAAGCGGCGCGCCAGCAACTGGCGCACGTCAGCGGGCAGCTTCATGGGAGGCCTCGTCGCGGGTTTGTTGCGGCAGCCGCAGGCGCTGGCGCTGGTCGTCGTATTCGATCATCAGGACGCCGGAGACGCGCCGGTCGCGGATGTCGACAAAGCAGGCGCCGCCGATGAACGGCTCCAGCGTCATCACCGACTTCAGCGGCGTGGCGACGATCATCTGGAAGCCGAAGTTGGCGAAGATGTTCATCGCCAGCGCGGTGAACTCGTTGTCGGCCTTGTCGAAGGCTTCGTCGAGCACCACCGGGGCGTAGATCGGCATGCCGTAGTCGCTGCCGCCGAGCTGGTAGCGCAGCGCCGCGGCCAGGCAGGTCGTCGCCAGCTTCTGGCGCTGGCCGCCCGACTTGCCGGCGCCGCTGCGGTAGACCTCGACCTCGGCGCCGCCCTCGTCGAGCTCGCGGCCGATGAATTCGACGTGCAGGCGCACGTCGAGCACCGCCTCGCGCCAGCGGCGCTGCTCCGGCTCCTGGCTGGCCAGCCGGTCGACCAGGCGGCGCAGCGCGACGAAGCGCGCCTCGGCGAATTGCGCGTCGTCGCTCCAGGCGTGGCTGAGCGCGCGCTGGATGTCCTGCTTGAACTCGCGCACCTCCGGCAACTGGCGGTCGCTGGGCTGGATGTGCAGGTAGGTGCGCTGGTCGGCGCTCTGGTTGAAGGGCACCTGGCGCAGGCTTTCGTTGACCATGTCCATGCGCTCCAGAATGGCCTTGCGGGCGTCGTTCAGGTAGGTCGACAGCGCCGCCAGGTTCTGGTTGCTCTGGTTTTGCAGCAGTTCGAAAAAGCGCTGCTCGTGCGCCGGCAGGCCGTCCGTTTCCAGGCGCGCCAGCTTGGCGAAGAAGTCCGCGGCGGCGCCCACGGCCGCGTCCAGGCCGTCCGAATCGGCCTGCCATTTTTGGATGAAGGCGGCGAACTGGGCTTCGACGAATTTTTCGCAGACGGCGATGTCGCGGTTCAGCGCCTCGATGTCGGCGTGGAGGGCCTTGCCGACGGCGCGGTCGGCGTTGTCGAGGTTGCGCAGGCGCAGCGGCTCGTCCAGCGCGGCGTAGCGCTGGTCCAGGCCCTGGCGCTGGTGCGGCGTCGGCGCCACCAGGCTGTCGTCCTGCTGCAGTTTTTCCAACTGCTGGCGGTGGTCGTTGATCTGGCGCTGGCAAGCCTTCTGGTCGGCGATGCTGTCGCGCAGGCTCGCTTCGGCCTTCACCACCAGTTCGCGCTGTTCGGCCAGTTGCGCGTCGATGCGCTGCAGGACCGCGTTGCCTTCGCGCGCGCTCCTGAGCTGGCGCTCGAGCGCGGCGATGCGTTCGGCCAGCGGCAGCACGTCCACCTCCTGCCACTGCAGGTTGACCAGCGTCTGGCATTTGAGGATGCGCGCGCCGCTTTGCGTGCGCTGCTGGCGCAGGCTGTCGAGCTGCGCCTGCAGACCGGCGACGGTGGCTTGCAGGTCGCGGTTTTGCTGCTCGTAGATGGCGAGTTTTTCGCGGTTGTCGAAACCCAGCAGCCAGAATTGGCGCGCGTCGACGCTGCTGCGGTCGTCCTTTTCGTGGCGCGAGCGGCTGTGCTTGACCTGGCCCTCGCGCGTCAGCGCGCGCTCGCTGGCGGCGCGCAAGGCCTTGATGGAATCGACGCAGTCGTAGTCGAAGCGCTGGCGCAGCTCGGCCTGCAGCCAAGCGGCGTAGTTGCCCTGCTTGACGTTGAGCTTGAGGACCAGGGAGTTGGCGCGCAGCGGGCGCGCCTGCGCCGCCTCGGCGCGGCCGGTGCGGAAGTACACCAGGCGCCGGCCCAGGTTGACGCCGTTGATGTGGTTGGCCAGCGCGCCGTAGTGGTCCTCGTCGACCAGGATGGCCAGCGCGAAGCCGTGCAGCACGCGCTCGACGGCGCCGCGCCACGGCGCCTCGTCCGGCTTCACCTCCACCAGTTCGCCGACGAAGGGCAGGGCGGCCTCGGCCACGCCGATGGCGCTGGCGATGTCGCGCCGCAGCGCGATCATCGGCGCCGGGATGTTGGACGGCTGGCGCCGCAGCGAGGCGATTTCCTGCGCCACCGCCGCGCGGGCGTTCTCGGCCTCGGTCCTGGCGCGGTCCAGCACCAATATTTCCTCCTGTCCGGCGTCGCCGCGGCTCCAGTCGTCGATCTCCCGGCGCGCCGTGCCGAGCAGCTCGGCGAAACCCTGCGGCGCGCTGGGGAAGGTCCAGCCCAGCGCCTTGCTCGCCTCCACCGCCTGGGTGCGCCTGCGCATGCGTTCCACGCGCTGGCTTTCCAGCGCGCTCTTTTCGTTTTCCCAGTGCTCGATCTGGTCGCCGCCGGCCTCGCGGCGCTGGTACTCCAGGTCGCGCAACGCCGCGGTCCGGTTGTCCAGCACGCCCTGGCGGTGCTGGGTCTGGCCGTCCAGCCCGTGCGCCTCGACGTCGAGGGCGGCCAGGTACGCGGTCAGCAGCTCGACGCGGCGCTGCTCGCGGTAGCCGTTCATGCCGGCGCGCAGTTCCTCCAGGGCGTTGCGCCGCAACTGCAGCGACTGCATCTGCTGGTGCCGCTGGCGCGCCGGCGCCAGCGTCTGCACCTGCTCGCGCGCCGTCACCACCGCCTGGTGCGCCGCGTTCAGTTCGCCGAACTCGCTGACCAGGCGCTCGGCCACGTCGAAGGTTTCCGGCTTGTCGAGCATGAAGTCGCGCAGGAAGGTGTTCAGGTCGCCCAGGTTCTTGGCCGACTGGGTCTTGTGCAGCAGGCGCAGCGCCATGTCGCTGTCGATGCCGAGCAGGCGGCAGAAGCGCTCGCAATACGGGCGGAACTCGTCGCGCGCGAAGGCGTCGGGGAAGGCCAGCTTGAGCTTGCGCACGTCGAAGTTGTTGGCGCCGAAGTCGCCCAGTTCGCGCAGGTCGAAGGGGCGCTCGAAGACCAGGAAATAGCGCTTGACGTCGGTGTTGCCGTTGCTGTTGCCGCGCAACCAGAACAACTGCACCAGCGCGACCTCGTGTCCGAGCGCGTTACGGTAGTTCAGCGCCAGCGCCGACCAGGTGGTGCCGGCGCGCAGGTAGCGCGTGGCGTATTCGCCGGACGCGGCGTCGCTCTGCGCCGCCCAGGCGCCGCGGACGTAGCTGACCAGGTTGCGGTCGCGCCCGGCGCGGTCGGCCTCGCGCGCGGCGGCGTTGAAGTCGATCCAGCGCGGCGGCACCAGCAGCGCCGAAAAGGCGTCCAGCAGCGTCGACTTGCCGGCGCCGGAGCGGCCGACGATGAGGAAGCCGCGCTCGCTGATGGGCACGTCGTGCAGATCGGAGAAGGTGCCCCAGTTGTACACCTGCAGGCGGGCCATGCGGAATTGCTGGCGCGCCAACAGCAGCGCCGGGCGTGGATCCTGGTTCATTGTTCGTCCTCGTCCTCGTCCGCCGGCGGCTGGCGCGCCGGCGCGGCCGCGTCGCCCGCCGCCATGCGCTGGTACAGGCCCGTCAGCGTCTGGATCTCCTCGGCCGAGAACAACAGCTTGAGCGTCGGCGAGATCTCGTAGCGGTCCTCGCTGCCGCGTATTTTCTGCACGAAGTTGTGCTTCTTGACCTTTTCCAGCGAGGCGTGGACGCGCTTGGCGAAGCCGGCCCGGTCGGTGCTGGCGGCGCGTTCGTACAGCGTCATGTTGTCGGTGATGTCGTCGAGCGAGACGACGGCGCGGTCGCCGTGCGAATCGGCCTGGGTCAGGCGCTGGCGCAGGTACAGCAGCAGGATCGAGTCGATGAAGGTGAGCTGGGCGCGGCGCAGCAGCAGCGGCACCTCCAGGTCGCCGGTGTCGGCCTGGCGCGTGAAGGCGACCTGCGCGTCGCGGTCGATCACCAGGTCGAGGAACAGCTCGGCGAGGCGGCGCCGCACCACCACCTCGTCGCGCAGCAGCACCGGCCACAACTTGGCGTGGCGGCGCCCGTCCAGCGCCGGGCCGGACAGCAGTTGCACCAGCGCGCGCCGCGTGTCGAGCGACAGTTCGCCGCTGTCGCCCATGAACAGCGCGGTGGTCGGCGGCGCGCCCTCGGCGCACGGCGCCGCGGCGGCCGCCTCCTGCGCGCTCGCGGCGCTAGCCGCGGTGGCGTCGTCGTGGTGCTGCTCAGGCCAGTTCATCGGCGCGTTCCTTCAAAAAATATATCACCGGTATGCGTGCGCTGCGGCGGCACTCGTCGGCGCCGGTCCACGCCACCGTTTCGCTGTTCGCGGCGAGCTCGCCGTGGCGGCTGCCCAGGGCCAGCAGGCCCAGCACGCTGCCCAGCCCCTGCGCGGCGGGGAACGCCAGCAGCACGTCGGCCACCGATGCCTGCGAGCGCAGCGCCAGCACCGCGCGCACGTTCGCCTTCAGCGTGCGGAAGTCGATCTCCGATTGTGCCACCAGCTCGCCGACCGATTCCAGGTCGATGGGCGCGGCGTCGCCGTCGACCATGCGCGCCGGCAGCGCCTGCAGCGCCGGGTCGTGCAGCAGCCATTGCGACAGCGAGCGCAGGCTGCTGCTGGCCAGCGCCAGGGTGTAGTGGAGCGTCTCGGTCGCCTTGACCTCGTCCTTGAGGGCCAGCGCGGCGCGCTGCGCCTGGCGCAGCAACTGGCTCAGGCGGCGCTGCTCGAGGAACTCGCGGCTTTGCACGAAATGCTTCAGGCTGCGCGCGAACGACTGCAGCACGTCGTGCACCATGCCGCCCTGTTCGAGCAGGGTGCGGGTCAGGCGCAGCAGGAAGCGGCGCTCCTTGGCGTCGAGGCCGGCGACGAACGGGCGCGACATCAGCTGGTCAAGCGCCTGCTCCAGCGTGGCCGATTGCTCGGGGTCGGTGAGCAGGCGCCAGAACGCCGAAAAGGTGCGCCCGGCCTCGCTCTCGCCGATCAGGTCGATGCCGGCGAAGAGCGAGTCGAGCACCTCGCCGCGGTTGCCGTCGTTGTCCATGATGCGCTCGCGCAGATCGCGGTTGAGCTGTTCGAACTGGTCGCGCACGCGGCGGAAGTCGCCGGCCAGGCCGTCGGCCAGCGTGATGATCTCGCGCGTGCGCTCGAGCGCGGCGGCCTCGGGCAGCACGCGCAGCACGCCGTGCTCGATGTCGGCGATCTCGCGCTCGATGCGCCGCTGCTCGGCGCGCAGGCGGGCGATGCGGCTGGCCTTGTCGGCGTTGGTGTCGTCGGACAGGCGCGCGAGCGCGTCGATGACCAGGCCGAGGCGGCTCTCGGTGGCGGCCGCGTGCGGCTTGGCCAGCCCGGAGACGAAGCGCAGCGCCTCGATGGTCGAGGTGGCCAACTGGTACTCCTCCTCGGCCGCGCCGGCCGGGAAGCGCCGCTCCAGGTGGCCCTCGGCGAGCCAGCCGGCGACGTAGGCCTGGGCCGTCTGCGGCCAGTCCTCGCCGAGGTTGCGCAGGCGCTCGAGCTCGCGCTCGATGCGCTCGTGGAAGATCGACGCCGGCAGGTTGCGCTCGGCGTCGTACAGATGCGTTTGCAGCAGCCCCATCACCGTCGGCCCGTTGGCCGAGGCGAGCAGGCGCCACAGCGGCTGCGCGCGCATGCGCCGGTAGGTGGCCAGGGTCTTGTCTGCTTTCATGGAATCGTCGAGTGTGTGGGGGCCAGCGGCGGCCGCGCGCCGGGTGGGCGACAGCGGTCGCTAGGCGCATTCTACCCCAGCGGCCGCGCGCGCAGAGGCGCGCTGGATGTGCCGGTCCTGGTGTCGATAGCACCCGGCTGCGCGGCTTTATTCGCCCAGCAACGCCAACGACTCCAGCCACGCGTCCTGCCATTCGCGTAGCAGCGGCTGCGTGGCGAAAGCCTTTTTCAGGTGCGACATCGGCACCCGGTGCACGTCGTGCAGACCGAACGCCAGCGTCACCGGGTTCCACAGGTGGCTGTTCTTGCCGGCGCGCGAGTTTTTCCTGACGCGGGCGCCGTCGTCGCCAAAGATCCCTTGTCCGCCGGCCAGGGCCTTGTCGAGGTCCATTTTGACGATGCCGCCAAAAACGCGAAGCACCTGCTCCTTGCCGATGCCGTTTTTGCTCTCCATGGGCGGCGCCACCGGAGCCGGTTCGACTGGTTTCGGGTGCAACAACTCGTCCGCCAGTTTCGCCACGTCGCGCTGGAAAAACCGCAAGGCGTGCAGCGGCATGCGCATGCCCGGCGGTTCCAGTTGGATGGCGAGCCGGTCGGAGTCGCGCGTGAAGCGGATCAGCACGTCGTCGCTGCCGGCCGCCAGTCGTTGCGTGTCCTCGATAAAGACGACGGGCGCCGCGTAGGCGGTGATGCCTTCGGCAAACAAGTTGGCGTATTCGTCCGAGTATTCGAGCCAGACGTAGGGCGTCAGCCCGTTTTCCAACAGACGGGCCAGGTTCCACGGCGTGCCCGTTTGCCCGCTCAGCCATAGGCAAGTTTCATCGCAGGTGGCACGGTTGGGTAACGCTGGTGAGGTCATGTGGGCTTTCATTGGAGGTTGTGATACGGTTTGCTGGCGTTCTAGAACGGGTTTTTTACGGTCATCATGCCCTCAATGACTTGGCCATCCCTGAAGGGCCTCGGAATAGGACGTCGCGCATTTGGATTCGAGCGCGGCGGCCAGCATCCTGGCATCACCCAGGTTTTTTTTCGCAAAAGGGAGGAGTTCTATTTCAACTTGGGGCTTAAGTTAAAATAGGGCCCTGGCTAATTTTAACTTAACAGACGCTCATGGAACGCGGAACGACGGGCCTCTACACTTCAACCAGCGCCGGCGGTGTGGCCTGCCAAGCTTTTGTGCCGATGGCCTTACCACCATTCCCGGTCTTGGATTTCAACGGCAAATTGCAAAGCCGGCTCAACGACGCGTTGATAGCGTTCGGCCGGCTCGACGCGGTCAGCATGCTCCTGCCCGATGCGCAACTGTTCTTGTATAGCTACGTGCGCTTGGCGGCGCAGCGAGCGCGGCGCCGAAGCCAGCGCGCGGTCAAAAGACAACTGGGATATGATGATTGCACTCCCCGCCAAGGAAAAACGAGCCATGAATCCGATTCGTAAGATCACCATTCGCGGCTACAAGTCCATCCGTGCGCTGGAAAAACTCCGGCTCGACAACCTGAACGTATTGGTCGGCGCGAACGGCGCGGGCAAGAGCAATTTCATCAGCTTCTTCCGCTTGCTTGCCCGTCTGATGGCGGGCGAGCTGAATTATTACGTCGCCAAGAGCGGTGGCCCGGACGCTTTTCTGTACCACGGCCGCAAGCGCACGCCGCGGATGGAGGCGGAGATGTACTTCGGCAATAACGGTTACAAGCTTGCGCTGGAACCCACTCTTGGCAACGGCTTTATTTTTGCCAAGGAACAATTTTACTGGGCTTACACCGACGCCGATTTTCCACTCGGGTCCGGGCACGTCGAAACCCAATCAGGGAATGAACGCCATCCCAGGGTGGCATCCTATGTCGTTGCTTCGGTGAAGAGTTGGATCGTCTATCATTTTCACGATACCAGCGACAGCGCGCCGATGAAGCAAAGCGGCGCCTTGAACGACAACGCCTTGTTGCGGCCGGATGGCGCGAATCTCGCGGCCTATTTATATCGCCTCCAGCAGCAGTTCCCGGAACACTACACACGCATCGCCGACACGGTGCGTCTGGTGGCGCCGTTCTTTGCCGATTTTCAGTTGCGTCCCAATCCGCTCGACCTCAACTCGATACAGATGGAATGGCGCGAGAAGGGTAGCGACTTTCCTTTTCTCGGCCATCAATTGTCGGACGGGACACTGCGATTCATTTGCCTCGCTACCGTCTTATTGCAACCGGACGAATTGATGCCTGCCACGATACTATTCGACGAACCTGAGCTTGGCTTGCACCCGTATGCCATCGAATTGCTGGCGTCGTTGATGCGGCAGGCCGCCGACAAGCACCAGTTGATTGTGTCGACCCAGTCGGTGGAATTGCTCAACCAATTCGACGCCGAGCAGGTGATCGTCGTCGACCGCGTCGACGAGCAATCCACATTCCAGCGGCTTGAAGCTGGCAAGCTCAAGGACTGGTTGGACGAATACTCCTTGGGGGAGTTGTGGAAGCGCAACGTCTTTGGAGGGAGGCCCCGCTAATGGCCGGCAACCACACGCGCGTCAACATTTTGGTTGAAGGGCAAACCGAAGAAACCTTCGTCCGCGAATTGTTGGCGCCGCATCTAACGGACTTTCAGGTCTATCTGACGCCACGCATCATCGAGACCAGCAAGGGGCACAAGGGCGGCCTGGTGAGCTACGGCAAGATCGAGCGCCAGGTCAGGCTTTGGTGCAAGCAAGACTCCGCGGCCAAGGTCACGACGCTCTTTGACGTGTATGGCCTGCCGTCCGACTTTCCAGGCTTCGCCAACTGGGACGCGAACCAGCCGCCGCTGCCCCAGGTGGCGGCGCTGGAGGTCAACCTTGCCGCCGGTGTCGCTCAGCCAAATTTGATCCCCTACCTGCAACTGCACGAGTACGAAGCGCTGCTGTTCAGCGATTTGACGGCATTTGAATACGCCGATGTGCCGCAGGCGACAATCAATGCGTGGCAGGCGGAATTGGCGCAATGCGCCGGCCCTGAATACATGAACAATTCGCCCTTCACTGCGCCGTCAAAACGTATTATTGCGCGTTGGCCATCTTACAAATCTGCAAAACCACATTTTGGCGTGTTGCTTGCTTTGGAGATTGGATTGACGACCATTCGGCAAAAATGTTTGCGATTTGACCAGTGGGTGAGTACGCTCGAGGGTTTGTAAGCTAGAATCCGGAAAAAAGCCAACTTGGATCAGTTGGCTTTTTTACTATCCGCGACGCGCTTTTTTGCATTTTCAAGCCAAACTCAGCTCTGCCTCGTGGCAGACAGCGCACAGTTTATTACCCTCCGGGTCCTTGAAATACGCGCCATAGAAGTGTTCGTGGTAGTCAGGTCTGAGGCCAGGCGCGCCCTCTGACGACCCGCCATGCTGTAACGCCAGCTGATACGCCTGGTCCACTGCCGCGCGGGTAGGCGCCAAGAATGCAATCATCTGTCCGTTACCGGGATCATGTGCCATCTGGTCATGCGGTGCGCCAATCAGGAACAAAGGGCGGGGATCTGGATGCGACTGCCAACCGGCCCACGGACGTTCTCGATCACAGAAACGCAGCGAGTTACCGAGGACCTCCATTAATGCCGTGTAGAACGAAAGTGCACGGTCGAAGTTATTGACGCCGATAAAAGTGTGTGAGTACACGGTACGTTCCTCAAGTTGTGGGAGCAATAGCGCATTTTACGCAAACACTTCGCGTTGACGATTGACGCGAGCTTCACGTGAGCAAGGGTATGCTTGCCACCCCGCCAGCGATGCGAAACCGGGAAATGGCGTGAGGGCGTAGTACGGCACGCCGGCAGCTTTTGCGACACATCAGGCAGGGCTGCTACCAATGCGATGCAAAATGCCTTACGTGGAATCCACGCAAGGCATTATTTTAAGAACTGATCTTTGATGCGACCGGCGGTTTCGACCCGGCCGCCGACACCTTAGACGTCGATATTGCCGGCGCGCAGGGCGTTGTTTTCAATGAAGGCGCGGCGCGGTTCGACGTCGTCGCCCATCAAGGTCGTGAAGATCTGGTCGGCGGCGATGGCGTCCTCGATCTGCACCTTCAACAGGCGGCGCACGGTCGGGTCCATCGTGGTTTCCCACAACTGCTCCGGATTCATCTCGCCCAGCCCTTTGTAGCGCTGTTTCGAGACGGTGCGCTCGGCTTCGTTGCGCAACCACTGCATGGCGTGGTGGAAGTCGACGACGGCGGTTTCCTTCATGCGCTCGCCTTCGCCGCGGCGGATGAAGGCGCCTTCGCCGATCAAGCCCTGGAAGGTGGCGGCGGCGTTGGCCAGCACGGAGTAGTCCGAACCCTGGGCGAAGTCGGCGTCGATCGCGGTGACTTTGATGTTGCCGTGATGCATACGCTCGATGCGCAGCATGTGCTTTTCCGACAGTTCGTCCGAGCGCACGTATACTTTCACGGCGCTGTCGTTGATGGTCGCTTGCAGCGCGGCGGCCGAGGTTTGCGCGTTTTCCATCGTGTCCAGCTGCAGCGTGACGCCGGTCATGATGGCCGTCAGCGCGGCGCGGTCGATGACGCGCGTCAGGCGCATCATGATGGCGTTGGCCAGGTTGAACTGGCGCACCAGCTCGGCCAGCGCCTCGCCGGAGATGCCTTCGGCGCCGTCGCGGGGGATCAGCACGGCGCTGTTCAGCGCCACCGTCATCATGTAGGTCGCCTCCTCGGCGTCGTCCTTCAGATAGCGCTCGTCGCGGCCGGCCTTGACCTTGTACAGCGGCGGCTGGGCGATGTAAATATGGCCGCGCTCGACCAGTTGCGGCATCTGGCGGTAGAACAGCGTCAGCAGCAGGGTGCGGATGTGGGCGCCGTCGACGTCCGCGTCGGTCATGATGATGATGCGGTGGTAGCGCAGCTTTTCGACGTTGAATTCGTCCGGTCCGATCGAGGTGCCGAGCGTGGCGATCAACGTGGTGATCTGCTCCGACGACAGCATCTTCTCGAAGCGCGCCTTCTCGACGTTCAAGACCTTACCGCGCAGCGGCAGGATGGCCTGGAACTTGCGGTCGCGCCCTTGCTTGGCCGAGCCGCCCGCCGAGTCACCCTCGACGATGTACAGTTCGCACAGGGCCGGGTCTTTTTCCTGGCAGTCGGCCAGCTTGGCCGACAGGCCCAGGCCGTCCATGATGCCTTTGCGGCGGGTCAGGTCGCGCGCCTTGCGGGCCGCTTCGCGGGCGCGCGCCGCCTCGACGATTTTGCCGCAGATGATCTTGGCGTCGTTGGGTTTTTCCTGCAGGTAGTCCGACAGCGTCTTGGCGACGATCTCCTCGACCGGGCCGCGCACTTCCGACGACACCAGCTTGTCCTTGGTCTGCGACGAGAACTTCGGCTCCGGCACCTTCACCGACAGCACGCAGGTCAGGCCTTCGCGCATGTCGTCGCCGTTGATTTCGACTTTCGCCTTCTTGGCGAATTCGTGCTCGTCGATGTACTTGTTGATGACCCGCGTCATCGCCGCGCGCAGGCCGGTCAGGTGGGTGCCGCCGTCGCGCTGCGGGATGTTGTTGGTGAAGCACAGCACCTGCTCGTTGTAGGCGTCGTTCCACTGCATCGAGACGTCGACCGAGATGTTGGTGCCCTGGTCCGACAGGCGCTCGCCGGTGGCCTGGAAAATGGTCGGGTGCAAGACCGTTTTGGCCTTGTTGATGTACTCGACGAAGCCGCGCGTGCCGCCCTCGAAGGCGAAGATCTCTTCCTTGCCGGAACGCTGGTCGGTCAGCTTGATCTTGACGCCGTTGTTGAGGAAGGACAGTTCGCGGATGCGCTTGGCCAGGATTTCATAGTGGAATTCGACGTGCGTGAAAATCTGCTCGTCGGCCCAGAAGTGGACGTCGGTGCCGCGCTTGTCGGTTTCGCCGATGACCTTGATCGGCGAGGTGGCGATGTCGCCGACCATGACGATGTCGCGGTTCTGCGGCACGCCGCGGACGAATTCCATGTAGTGCACTTTGCCGTCGCGGCGGATGGTCAGTTTCAGCAGTTTCGACAGGCCGTTGACGCACGACACGCCGACGCCGTGCAAGCCGCCCGAGACCTTGTACGAGTTCTGGTCGAACTTGCCGCCGGCGTGCAGCTCGGTCATGACGATTTCCGCCGCGCTGCGTTTCGGGTCGTGCTTGTCGTCCATCTTCAAGCCGGTCGGCACGCCGCGGCCGTTGTCGGTGATCGAGATCGAGTTGTCCGAGTGGATCGTGACGTGGATGTCGGTGCAATGCCCGGCCAGCGATTCGTCGATCGAGTTGTCCAGCACCTCGAACACCAGGTGGTGCAGGCCGGTGCCGTCCGAGGTGTCGCCGATGTACATGCCGGGGCGCTTGCGCACCGCTTCCAGACCTTCCAGGATCTGGATGGAGGCGGCGCCGTATTCTTCCGCTGGCGCTGGCGCTGCGGTTGGGATCGGGTTCTCTTGTGGGCTCTCGGACATGGACTGCTTTCTCAAATAACTGATTGATTCGGGAATTGCTCATGCCGGGGCCGGCGGGTGGCCGGCCCCGGCGTCTTGTGGCTTAAATCCGCATCGGCATGACAACGTACTTGAAGTCGGCGTTGTCGGGGATGGAGATCAGCGCGGACGAATTCGAGTCGCCCAGCGCGATGTTGACCTGCTCGCACTTCAGGTTGTTGAGCACGTCGAGCAGGTAGGTGACGTTGAAGCCGATGTCGACGGCGTCCCCGCCGTAGTCGATTTCCATTTCCTCGACGGCTTCCTCCTGGTCGGCGTTGGTCGAGCTGATTTTCATGCTGCCCGGGCTGATGATGCAGCGCACGCCCTTGAACTTGTCGCTGGTCATGATGGCGGCGCGTTGCAGCGAACGCAGCAGCTCGTCGCGGCCGATCGTGAAGTCGTTCTTGTAACCCTTCGGGATGACCCGGGTGTAGTCGGGGAACTTGCCCTCGACCAGCTTGGAGATCAGTTCGATGTCGGCGAACGTCAGCTTGACCTGGTTCGCGGCGATGTCGAGCTGGACCGGCTCGTCGTTCTCTTCGAGCAGGCGCTGCAGCTCGATGATGGTCTTGCGCGGAATGATCACTTCCTGGCGTTCGAAGGTTTGCTCGGTCTCGACCTGGCAGAAGGCCAGGCGGTGGCCGTCGGTGGCCACGGCGATGACGTTCTTGCCGTCCAGGACCAGCAGCAGGCCGTTCAGATAGTAGCGGATGTCTTGCTGCGCCATCGAGAAATGCACCATGTTGAACAGGTGCTTGAGCGTCTTTTGCGGCAGCGTGACGCTGGCGTTGTAGGTCTCGGCCTGTTGCACGGTCGGGAACTCCTCGGCCGCCAGCGTTTGCAGCGCGAAGCGCGACTTGCCGGTTTGCACCGTCAGGCGCTTGTTCAGCAGGGTCATCGTGACGTCGCCCGATTCCGGCAGCGCGCGCAGGATGTCGAGCAGCTTGCGCGCGGCCACGGTGGTGCCGGCGACGTCGGCGCCGGAGCCGATCTGGGCGTGCGTGGTGATCTGCACTTCGGTGTCGGTCGACAGGAAGGAGACGCCCTCGCCGTCCTTGCGGATGAGGATATTGGCCAGAATCGGCATAGTGTGCCGACGCTCGACAATACCGCTCACGATCTGCAGTGGCCGGAGAAGGGTATCTCGGGTGGTTTTGACCAATTGCATAGTAATCCTCGAATAGATGGTTTTAACGGTACTTCATTCACAACGCTGCGTCCGGGAGGTGCGCCGCCAGGGCCGCGCAACTTTGCCAAATAATAAAGGCAAACCCGTTTTCCGGCCAGTCCCGCTGGCCCCTTTCCGCGGCGGTCAGCCGCTGGCGTAAGCCGACCTACTTAGCCCTTCAGCGTCTGCTCCAGCACGTGTAGTTCGTGGTTGCACTCCGGGTTCTTGGTGCGGTCCAGGGCGATCTTGCGCACCGCGTGCAAGACCGTGGTGTGGTCGCGCCCGCCGAACAGCTCGCCGATTTCCGGCAGGCTCTTCTGCGTCAATTCCTTGGCCAGGTACATCGCGATCTGCCGCGGCCGGGCGATATTGGCCGGGCGCCGCTTCGAGTACATGTCGGCGACCTTGATGTTGAAGAAGTCGGCCACGGTCTTCTGGATGTTCTCCACCGAGATCTGGCGGTTCTGCACCGACAGCAAGTCCTTCAGCGCCTCCTTGACGATGTCGATCGTGATGTCCTTGCCGTGGAAGCGCGAGTACGCCAGGATCTTGCGCAGCGCGCCTTCGAGCTCGCGCACGTTCGAGCGCAGGTGCTTGGCGACGAAGAAGGCGACGTCGTCGGAGAAGGTGACGCCTTCCTGCTTGGCTTTCTTGAGCAAAATGGCGACGCGCATTTCCAGCTCCGGCGGCTCGATCGCCACCGTCAGGCCGGAGTCGAAGCGCGAGATCAGGCGGTCGTCCATGCCGGTGATCTCTTTCGGATAGGTGTCGCTGGTGATGATGATCTGCTTTTTCGCCGCGATCAGCGCCTCGAAGGCGTAGAAAAACTCTTCCTGCGTGCGGCTTTTGCCGCCGAAGAACTGGATATCATCGATCAGCAGCATGTCCAGCGAATGGTAGTAGTGCTTGAAGTCGTCGAAGCCCTTGCGCTGGTAGGCGGTGACGACGTCGCGCACGTACTGCTCGGCGTGGATGTAGCGGATCTTCGCGCCCGGCTGGTCGGCCATCACCTGGTTGCCGATGGCGTGGATCAAATGGGTCTTACCCAGGCCGACGCCGCCGTAGAAAAACAGCGGGTTGTACGACACGCCCGGGTTGTTGGCGACCTGGATCGCGGCGGCGCGCGCCAGCTGGTTGGCCTTGCCGGTGACGAAGCTGTCGAAGGTCAGGTCGGTGTTGATGCGGCTTTGTTCGCGCCGCGGCGAGTTGCCGATGTTGAACAGCTCGGGCACGCTGGGCACCGCGTCGGCGGCGCGGTTGGCCGGCGCGGCGCCGCCGTTCGGGTCGCTGGCGGGGCTGGCGGTCGGCGCCGCCGGCTTTTTCGGCAGGGCCAGGCGCGGGTCGAGCACGAACTGGACCTCGGTCGGACCTTCGTAGTACTGCACCGCGAGCGCGCTGATGCGGCTGGCGAACTGGGTCTTGACCCAGTCCAGCTTGAAACGATTGGGCGCGGCAATGCGCAACTTTCCGTCCTCGTAGTCGAGGGCGATGAGCGGTTTGATCCACGCGCTGAATTGTTGCGGTGTCAGCTCCAGTTCCAATTGCGCGGAACAGGTCTGCCAGAAATTGTCCATGAATGTCTATGTGAAAAGGTGTGGGAGGGCGTATCGATACTGCCCTGTGCGAACCGCGTGCAGTGTTGCCACAACTGCAAGGATCGCGCGAGGGCTCGCCACACGTAACGCGCTATTCTACTCTCGCCGGCGAAAGTTATCCACAGGCACGCTTGTTTTTTGCGCGCCGCCGCGCCGCGCCGGGGCCGCCGGCACGGGCGTAGCGGCGTCGCGCGCGGGCCGCGCCACGGCCGCCGCGGCGCGCCGATTTCACCGGCGTCGACGGTGATGCTTGACAACAGGGGGGCATATGCTGAATAATTCAGGGTTCCCCGCCCGTATTCCGTGTTTATTCACTTGAACGACAATATGGAGTAAGCGTGGATTAAGCGGGCGATGAGACTGGCCAGCTTGTGCCTTGGCATAAGTGCGCGATTGTCATTGGCACCAAAAACTGACGGGACGTCAGACCCGATTTTGCATTTTTTTTGTTTTTAGCGAGACCAACATGAAACGTACTTACCAACCTTCCGTCGTCCGCCGCAAGCGTACGCACGGCTTCCGCGCTCGTATGGCCACCCGTGGCGGCCGTGATGTGCTCAATGCACGTCGTGCAAAAGGCCGCAAACGTCTGGCCGTATAGGCCAGTCTTTGCCAGCTGATCGCGTGACTAGCTGCACTAACACAGTCGGCAATTCAGGCGAAGGTTCCCACGACTTCGCACGCGTTCGGCGCATCGTTAAAACGGATGAATTTTCATCCGTTTTTCGTTTGCGTCCGGCGCAAAAAACCGCGCACTTCGTGCTGTACACCCGCCAGAACGACTTGCCGCATGCGCGGCTGGGCGTCGTGGTGGCGAAGCGTTTCGCGCCGCGCGCGGCGACCCGCAACACGATCAAGCGCGTCACGCGCGAGTTGTTCCGCACCTCGAACCTGGCGCCGCTCGACTGCGTGGTGCGCCTGTCGAAGGCGGTCAACAGCAAGGCCGGTCCGGCCACGACGGCCCAGCTGAAGGCGGAGCTGCGCGTCGAACTGACTCGTCTGTTCGCCTCGCAACAGGCCCGGAAAGCCCCATGAAAAGCGTGCTGCTGCTCTTGCTGCGCGCCTACAAACTGGCGATCAGCCCGATGCTCGGGCAGAATTGCCGTTTTTACCCGAGTTGTTCCAGTTACGCGCTGGAGGCGATCGGCCTGCACGGCGCCGCCAAGGGCAGCTGGCTGGCGGCCAAACGCCTCGGCCGTTGCCATCCCTGGCACGAGGGCGGCTTCGACCCCGTCCCGCCGGCCGACGGCGGCACATCTTCAACGACCGCTTGCGGTTGCAACCACTCCTGACAAAATACCCTAATGGATATCAATAAACGTACCATCCTGTGGATCGTGTTTTCCGTGTCGCTGTTCTTCCTTTGGGATCAGTGGATGGTCTCGAACAAGCACCCGTCGTTCTTCGCCCCGGCGGCGCAGCAGGCCGCGAAGGCGCCCGGCGCCACGTCCGACCTGCCCGCCGCGGTAGGCGCGGCCACCGGCGCCGCGGCGCTGCCGGGCGCGCTCGCGCCGGCGGCCGCCGCCAAGGGTGAGCGCATCAGCGTCACCACCGACGTCGTCAAGGCCGACATCGACACCCTCGGCGGCCAGCTGGTGCGCCTGGAACTGTTGCAGTTCAAGGATGGTATCGACCAGAAGAAAAACCAGGTCCTGTTCGACGTCAACGCCGGCGCCGGCAAAACCTACCTGGCGCAAACCGGCCTGGTGGGCGCCACCGCCGGCAGCTTTCCGACCCACCAGACGGTGTTCGCGGCCCAGCCCGGCGCGCGCGCGCTGGACGGCGGCAACCAGGTCCAGCTCGTGCTGGAAGCGGTCGAAGGCGGCGTCAAGCTGACCAAGACCTTCACGTTCAAGCGCGGCGACTACGTCATCGACGTGCGCCACGACGTCAGCAACGTCGGCGCCGCGCCG
Organism: Janthinobacterium sp. CG_23.3; assembly: GCF_046115965.1. Taxonomy (NCBI): domain Bacteria; kingdom Pseudomonadati; phylum Pseudomonadota; class Betaproteobacteria; order Burkholderiales; family Oxalobacteraceae; genus Janthinobacterium; species Janthinobacterium sp. CG_23.3. The sequence goes on from NZ_JBJXIB010000050.1 coordinate 21,260, forward strand.
GTCAAGCCTGAGCTGTACATGCAGCTGGTGCACGACGGCCACAAGCCGGCCGGCGACTCCTACTTCAACAGCAGCTACACCGGCCCGACGCTGTACACCGCCGCCGACAAGTACAAGAAGCTGACGTTCGAGAAGATCGAGAAGGAAGACGCCGAGCAGCTGGCCAAGCCGGACCGCAAGGTCGTGCCGGACCATCCGACCCACGCCGACAACGGCTGGGTGGCGATTTCGCAGCACTTCTTCGTCTCGGCCCTGGTGCCGCAGGATAAGGTCGCGCGCGACATCTTCACCAAGAAGGTCGGCAACAACACCTACGCGGTCGGCGTCGTCATGCCGCTCGGTACGCTGGCGCCCGGCGCCACCATCACCAACAGCGCCAAGCTGTACTCCGGCCCGCAGCAAGCCAAGTTGCTCGAGCCGGTCGCCGAAGGCCTGGACCTGGTGAAGGACTACGGCATGCTGACGATTATCGCCAAGCCGATCTTCTGGGTCATGGAACAGATCCACAAAGTGCTGGGCAACTGGGGCTGGACCATCATCGCCTTCACGGTCCTGATCAAATTGCTGTTCTTCCCGCTGTCGGCCGCCGGCTACCGCAGCATGGCCAAGATGAAGGTCGTCACGCCGAAGATGCAGGCCATCCGCGAGCGCCACAAGGGCGACCCGGCCAAGATGAACCAGGCCACGATGGAGCTGTACAAGACCGAGAAGATCAATCCGCTGGGCGGCTGCCTGCCGATCCTGGTGCAAATGCCGGTGTTCCTGGCGCTGTACTGGGTCTTGCAGGCGTCGGTTGAAATCCGCGGCGCGCCGTGGATCGGCTGGATCACCAACCTGGCCGACCCCGACCCTTGGTTCATCCTGCCGGTGCTGTACGCGATCTCGATGTATATCACCACCAAGCTGAACCCGGCGCCGGCCGATCCGATGCAGGCCAAGATGATGTTGTTCATGCCGCTGGCGTTCTCGGTCATGTTCTTCTTCTTCCCGTCCGGCCTGGTGCTGTACTGGGTCGTCAACAACGTCCTGTCGATCGGCCAGCAATGGGTGATCACCAAGAAGTACGCGCCGTCGACGCCGATCTCGCTGCTCAAATAAAACCGGCTTGCCCGGTTCGCAAAAAAGCCCGCCCAGCGCGGGCTTTTTTCATGTCGGGGACAGACCACGATTTCCGGGAAAGTATTTCCCGGGAATCGTGGTCTGTCCCCAGTTCGCCGCTGTTTTACGCCCGCCCGGCGCCCCGATAAATTACAATCACACGATGAAACTCGACTCTTCCCCCATCGCCGCCATCGCCACCGCCCCCGGCCGCGGCGGCATCGGCGTGGTACGCGCCTCCGGTAAAAACCTGGCGGCGCTGCAGGCCGCGCTGTTCGGCGCGGCCACCTTGCAGCCGCGCCACGCGACCTATCTGCCGTTCACCGACGCCGCCGGCGCCCTCATCGACCAGGGCATCGCCATCCATTTCAAGGGGCCGCACTCGTACACCGGCGAGGACGTGCTGGAGTTGCAGGGCCATGGCGGCCCGGTGGTGCTGCAAATGCTGCTGGCGCGCGTGCTCGAAGCCGGCCGCGAGATCGGCCTGCGCCTGGCCGAGCCGGGCGAATTCACCCGCCGCGCCTTCCTCAACGACAAGCTCGACCTGGCCCAGGCCGAGGCCGTGGCCGACCTGATCGACGCCTCCACCGAGGCGGCGGCGAAGTCGGCCTCGCAGTCGCTCTCGGGCGCGTTCTCGAAAACCATCCACGCGCTGGTCGAGCAGGTCACCGGCCTGCGCATGCTGGTCGAGGCCACGCTCGACTTCCCCGAGGAGGAAATCGACTTCCTGGAGAAGTCGGACGCGCGCGGCCGGCTTGACGGCGTCATCGGGGCGCTGCGCAAGGTGTTCCAGCAGGCGGCCCAGGGCGCCTTGCTGCGCGAAGGCTTGAACGTGGTGCTGGTGGGCCAGCCCAACGTCGGCAAGTCCTCGCTGCTGAACGCGCTGGCCGGGGCCGACGTCGCCATCGTCACGCCGATCGCCGGCACCACCCGCGACAAGGTCAGCGAAACCATCCAGATCGAGGGCATTCCGCTCAATATTATCGACACCGCCGGCATCCGCGCCATCAACGACGACGTCGACCTGGTCGAGCGCATCGGTATCGAACGCACCTGGGGCGAGGTCGGCAAGGCCGACGTGATCCTGCACCTGCTCGACGCCGACCACGGCCCGACCCGCGCCGACGAGGGCATCGTCGCGGCCTTCCCGGACGGCGTGCCGGTGCTGCGGATCTGGAACAAGATCGACCTGTCGGGCCACAAGCCGGCGGTCGACCCGATGGACGACGCCACCCACGTCTACCTGTCGGCGCACGAGCATATCGGCATCGACCTGCTGCGCGCCGAACTGCTGCGCATCGCCGGCTGGCAGCAGACCGGCGAGTCGCTGTACCTGGCGCGCGAACGCCACCTGATCGCGCTGAAGTCGGCCGGCAAGCACCTCGACCTGGCGGCGCTGCACGCGGCCCAGAGCGACCAGTCGCTCGACCTGTTCGCCGAGGAGCTGCGGCTGGCGCAGGTGCAGCTGTCGAGCATCACCGGCGCGTTCTCGTCGGACGATTTGCTGGGCGTCATCTTCAGCCGCTTCTGCATCGGCAAATAGCGGCGCTACCGGGGCGTGTGGGCCCGGGGCGGATGGCGCGCTCGCGGCGGTCACGCCGCGGTCATGTAAAGTTGATACAATTGTTTCACTTTTAACGTGACACTGGATACCCATCGTGACTCGCACCCTGCACCGCCCGACCATGTCCCTGCTCTGCGCCGCCAGCGTGGCGGTTTTCCTGTCCGCGTGCGGCGGCAACGACGCCGTCGACCTGCTGAACCCGGGCTCCGCCTGGCCGCCGCAGCCGACCGTGACCGGCCACCGCGGCGCCTCGGCGCTGCGTCCGGAGCACACGCTGGCCTCCTACCAGAAGGCCATCGACGACGGCGCCGACATCATCGAGCCGGACCTGGTCAGCACCAAGGACGGCGTGCTCGTGGCGCGCCATGAAAACGAGATCGGCGGCACCACCGACGTCGCCGGTATTCTCAAGTTCGCCACCCGGAAAGCCACCAAGACCATCGACGGCATACCGGTCACCGGCTGGTTCACCGAAGACTTCACGCTGGCCGAATTGAAAACCTTGCGCGCCAAGGAGCGCATTCCGGCGAACCGCCCGGCCAACACCGCCTACGACGGCCAGTTCGAGATCCCGACGCTGCAAGAGGTGCTGGACCTGGTCAAGAAGGAGACCCTCGCCAAGGGGCGCACCATCGGCATTTATCTGGAAACCAAGCATCCGAGCTACTTCAAGGAGATTGGCCTGCCGCTGGAAAAGCGCCTGGTCGACCAATTGGTGGCCGGCGGCTACCGCGGCAAGGACGCCGCCGTGTACCTGCAGTCGTTCGAAGTGGCCAACCTGAAGGAATTGCGTTCGCTGACCAAGATGCGCATCGTCCAGCTGATCGACAATCCGAAGAATCCGCCGGCGCCGAACGGGGCGCCGCGCAACGCGCCCTACGATTTCGTGGTCGCCAAAAACGGCCGCACCTACGCCGACATGGTGACGCCGGCCGGACTCAAGGAGATCGCCGTCTACGCCGACGTCGTGTCGCCGTACAAGGAGGTCATCATCCCGCGCACCGCCGCCAATGAGCTGGGGGCGGCCACCAGCTTCGTCGCCGACGCCCACGCGGCCGGCCTGAAGGTGCATACCTGGACCTTGCGTCCGGAAAATCCTTTCCTGCCGGTGAGCATGCGCGCCCCCGTTGTCACGTCGTTGAGCCAGCGCGGCGACTCGGCGGCCGAAATCACCGCCTATTTGAAGGCCGGCATCGACGGCTTCTTTACCGACGACCCCGCGGTTGGCCGCGCCGCCGTCACCGCGTTTACCAAGAAGTAAGGGCGGCTTTTGTGGGGTGGCGGATCTCTGGACACAACTCCGCCGCGCCGGCCGTAACGCATGAGTTTTCCATATTCTGACACTCTCCGGGCGAGCTGCCGCGCGCGCTTGAGAATTCTCATGCCTCTAAAATTCCGCTGACGTAACCTTGCTATCAGGCTTGATGCGCGGCGAGGAAAGGGGGCAATTTTGGAAACGAAACCGGTCGCGGCGTCCGACGCCGACACTGACGCCGCCGGCGCGCCGTCGCCAGCGCCCGCGTCGCCGGCGCGCGCGCGCCAGGCCTTGCCGCCCAAGGGCGCGTGCTGGTACTGCGAAAAGCCGCTCGACAGCGTGCGCCGCTTTTGCGGCAGGGGTTGCGCCGACTCTTTCGACGAAGAGTCCGCGTACAGCGGTTGATCCGCTCGCTTACCGGGCGCTTATTGACGGCGCCGCGTCAGCGCGTGCCAGGCGCCGTCGAAGTCGAACTCATGGGCCGCCGCCGCCACTTCCTGGTAGACGCTCAAACCCAGGCTGGCCGCCAGCACGCTGGCCGAACTCTCCAGCACGTCGATGGCGCCGCCGTCGCCTTCCCGCAACAGCGCGGCCAGGCGCGCCAGCAGGGCCAGCGTGGCCGGCGCGTCCGGGTCGGGTACCGTGACGGGCGGCGCCACATGCTGTTGCGTGGCGTCCGGCAAGGCCGCGCTGATGGCGTGGAGTAGTTCGGCCAAAGCCAGCTCGAGCTGCCCGAGCGCTTGCTCGAGCGCGTTGGACTGGGCCCGCAGCGCCGCCTCCAACGCCCCGGCCAGGTGGTACACGGCGCCGGCGCCTATCATGCCGGCGGCGCCCTTGAGCGTGTGCGCCTTCAGCTGGGCCGGGGCGTACAGGCCGGCCTCGAGCGCGTGGCGGATCTGGTGCGGCGTGCTGTGGTGGTCGTGCTGGAAGCGCCGCAATAGTTTGAAGTAGAGGACGCGGTCGCCCATGATGCGGTCGAGCCCGTCCTCGGTGTCGAGGACGGGCGGCGCCGGCGCGGCGCCGGTTGCGGTGGTTGGTGGAGTCGTTGGTTTCATCATGCCTGCTCTGCGGACGGGATGACTGAAGCTGTAACGATAGCAGAGTTAGCCAGGAAGTCCACGCAAAAACGGCGGCGGACCGAAGGAAACGGCCGCCGCCGGGAAGCGCGCGGGTGCCGCCCTTTTTAACGGGTGGTAAAGGACCAGTTTTGGGTGACTTGGGCGCCGCCCACCGTGCCGGAGAAGCTGACGTCGTAGACGGTTTTTGCGCTCAACCTGGACATCGGAACGATAGCCGCCGCCGAGACTGGCGTGTAATCGCTGTCCGGCGCGATGTATTTTACTTCCAGCTTGGCGCCGCCGCGCGGGTTCAGCGTAAACGAGCTGACGACGATCGGCGTGTTGTAGTCGGCGTGGACGCTGATCGGATAGCCCACTTCATTTTTGTCGGGAATAGGATCGGGCGCTTCTGTGTCGCTAAGAAAGAACGTCTGGACATTGATCTGGCCCGCAAACGGATAGGAGGCGATTTTCCCCGTCCCCACGCCAGGCCCTATGCCGCCGCGGGCGCCAAAGTTCGTGGTGAAATAGGTCAGGCCGGAGCTAGTCATGCGGGCGCCGGCGCCGGCTTCCTTCAGCGCCGGCTCGAAGACGGCGAAGCGGTGGTAAATTGCCGTGACCAATTCCTCCGCCAACACCTCGCCCGCCGGTGTGCTCGCCGCCGCGATGACTTCGGAGGCGAAATAGCCTTGTTGCGGCACGTCGTAAGAGGCGGCCGTCAGGCGCGCCTTCAAGTCGACGCCGGTAAAGCCCGGATTGCCTGACGTTTGGTTATGTAAGCTGGCGTCCGGTTTGGCGGTGTTGAGGCGCATGTAGTTCGAATGTCCCTGCGTGACGCCGTCCAGCGCGGTGCTGCGCGTCAGTTGACTCAGGCCCATTTGCTTGCGGCGAAAATTAAACCAGTTGTAGCCGTCGGTCGCCGTGTCGCCAGTCAAGACGGGCGCGCCCGCTTCCACCACCACGACCGGGGTGGTTGGTGTGACCGCGCCGCCACCGCCGCCGCCACCGCCACATCCGGCCAACAGTCCGGTCGCCAGCAGCGCTGAGATTGAGATAGACAAACGTTGCAAAGGTGCCATGGGAAAGTACTCCTGTCGCGGAAGGATGGGTCTGGTGCGCGCCCCGTATGACGGTTCGGCTGGATAAGAGCTTGATTTTAATCGATTTCTCGATCTGAAGGAATCCACCAGGCAACTTTTTCTTGTATCCCAGCCGTGCGGCGGCCGCCGCCCCGCGGAGTAGAATACGGGATTGATTCGAAGGCGCGCTCAGCCGCGCGCCTTTCCACCGCCTCTTTGATTGCCGACAATTTGAACTCTTCCAGCAAGACGCGCCTGCAGCGCGCCAAGTACGCCCTGCCCAGTTTGGTCACCCTGTTGTCGATCGCCTGCGGCTTTGCCAGTATCGTCATCTCGGTCGACAACGCCGCCGTCGGCAGCCCGGCCGATTACCGCCTGGCCGCCGCGCTGCTGGTGCTGGCCGGGGTGTTCGACGCGCTCGACGGCTACGTCGCCCGCGCCACCGGCACCAGTTCGCAGTTCGGCATGCAGCTCGACTCGATCGCCGACGTGATGAACTTCGGCTGCGCCCCGGCGGTGCTGCTGTATTGCTACGGCTTTGTCTCGATGGGCGGGCACGACCCGCAGTTGCTGCGTCTGGGCGGCATGGCCAGCTTTTTCTTCGTCGCCTGCGGCGCGATGCGGCTGGCGCGCTTCAACGTCAACGTCGGGCGCACCGACCCGCGCTACTTCGTCGGCATACCGATCACCGCCGGCGCCGCCTGCGTGGCGGCCGTGGTGGTGGCCTGGCCTGCGCCGCTGAGCACGGCGGCGCAGGGGTATTGGCTGGTGCTGCTGCTGTTCGGCGTGGGTAGCCTAATGGTGTCGACGCTGCGCTTTCCCAGCTCGAAGCAAAAGAAAAGCCTGGTCGCGCTGCTGGTCCTGCTGCTCAACGTCGGCTTGCTGGTCTGGCTGACGACCAGCTTCTTCGTCTGGTTCTTCGCCGCCTACATCACGCTGACCGTGGCGCTGAACCTGGCCTGGTATCTGGGTTGGCGCGGCATCGCGCCGCCCGAGGTATATCCCGACGACGAGGCGATTTGAGTGGCGGCCGGCGGCCGCGTGACGCCGCGGACGCCGTGTAAGCCAACGGCGTAACCGCGGGTGGTAATAGTCCTTGCGGCGCCTCAGGCCACGTCGTGGCCGCGCGCCGCGCGCAGGATGGCGAACCAGTCGCCGCGGCCGAGCGTGAATTGGGTCGCCTCGACGGCCACCGCGACCGCCTCGACGCGGCCGGTGCCGGTCAGCGGCAGCGGCCGGCACGGCAGTTGCATGATCCATGCGAAGACCACGCTGGCGAACGGGCGCTGCAGGCGGTCGGCGATCTCCTTGATCACCGCGCGCAGGCGCTCGCCGTTGGCGTCGCCGGCCTGGAACAGGCGTCCGCCGGCCAGCGGCGACCAGATCATCGGCGCCACGCCCAGGTCCTGCAAGCCGTCGAAGGTCTCGTCGAACAGCGGCGCCAAGTGCAGCGGCGAGCATTCGACCTGGTTGGTGGCCAGCGCGAAGCGCCGGTGCAGGCTCTCGAACTGGTGCCGGCTGAAGTTGGAGACGCCGAAATGCAGCACCTTGCCGTCCCGGCGCAGCTGCGTGAACGCTTGCGCGATCTCGTCGAAATCCATCAGCGGGTCGGGCCGGTGGATCAGCAGCAGGTCGAGGCGGTCGGTGCGCAACTGGCGCAGCGAGTTCTCGGCCGAGGCGACGATGTGGGCGGCGCCGGTGTCGTAGTGCGGCAGCGCGTGCTCCGGGCGGTGCGCCGAGACCAGCTTGACGCCGCACTTGCTGACCAGCTGCATGCGCTCGCGCAGCGCCGGCTGCAAGGCCAGCGCCTCGCCGAACAGGGTTTCGGCGCCGTAGTCGCCGTAGATGTCGGCGTGGTCGAAACTGGTCACGCCCAGTTCGAGGCACTGCTCGACGAAAACGAGGCGCTGCTGCGCCGTCATGCCCCAGGCGCCCAGGCGCCACATGCCGGCGACCACGCGCGAAAGCTCGGGGCCGTTGGCGCTGCTGCGGCTGCGCGGGCAGCACAGGTCGGCGGGAAAGGCGTGCGTCATGGCGGGCTTTCGGGTTGGCGTTTGGTCCGATTATAAGACGAAGCCCGCTCGCGGCGGGCTTCTCTATCGTAGGTTGGATGAGCGGCACGCGTCATCCGACCTACGAAAATCGCGTTAAGCAGCCATGCGGCTTATTTCAGCCATAGGCGCATCGAGTCCCAGGCGCGGCCGAAGATGCTGGCCTGCGGCACCGTTTCCAGCGCTACCACCGGCAGTTCCAGCAACGCCTTGCCGTCGACCATCATTTTTAGCGAGCCGACGCGGCTGTTCTGCGCCAGCGGCGCGACCAGCGGGTCCTTGCGCTCGAGCAGCGGCTTCATCTTGGCGGCGACGCCCTTCGGCACCGTCACCAGCACGTCGCCGGCGAAGCCGATCTTGACGGTGTTTTGCGAACCCTTCCACACTTCCGGCGTGGCGATGGCCTGGCCCTTCGAGTACAGCTTGACGGTGTCGAAGTTCTGGAAGCCCCAGTTCAGCAGCTTCTGGCTTTCCTGGGTGCGCGCCTGGTCCGACGAGGTGCCCAGCACCACCGAGATCAGGCGGCGCTCGCCGGCGCCGCCGGGACGGCGCGCCGAGGCGATCATGCAGTAGCCGGCCGCTTCGGTGTGGCCGGTTTTCATGCCGTCGACGGTCGGGTCCAGCCACAGCAGGCGGTTACGGTTCGGCTGGGTGATCTTGTTGTAGGTGAAGCTTTTCACCGAGTCGATCTTGTAGAACTCCGGGTAGTCGGCGATGACGCGCTTGGCCAGCACCGACAGGTCTTGCGCGGTCGAGTAGTTGTCGGCGCTCGGCAAGCCGTGCGGGTTGCCGAAGCGGGTCGATTTCATGCCCATGCGCGCCGCTTCGCGGTTCATCAGCGTGACGAAGGTGCCCTCGTCGCCGGCGACGGCCTCGGCCAGCGCGACGGCGGCGTCGTTGCCCGACTGGATCATCAAGCCGTGCAGCAGGTCGTCGATCGAGACCGGGGTGGCCGGGTCGATGAACATTTTCGAGCTGCTGGCGTCGACCTTCCAGGCCCGCGTCGAGACGTTGACCATCTGCTTGATGTCGAGTTTTTTCTCGCGCAGCGCGGCGAACGTCAGGTAGGCCGTCATGATTTTGGTCAGGGAGGCCGGTTCGACGCGCGCGTCCGGGTCCTGCGCGGCGATGATCTGGCCGCTGGTGGCGTCGACCAGGATCCAGGACTTCGCCGCGATGGTCGGCGCCGGCACGCTTTGCGCGAATGCGGCGGACAGGAACAATACACTGGAGGCCAGTGCCGCTAAGAGTTTTTTCATGGGGCTTGTATCGAAAAGTAAAGGGTGCCTAAGGCCATGCTGCTGCGGGGCAAGCTTGTGCATGGCCGATGGAAAAAGAGCGACAATTATAGAGCCTTACGGCATGTCCGCGCCGCCCCTTTGCCACAGTTGCAGCACCAGCGACTTGATGTGCTGTAGTTTGCGGTGGAAAAAGTGGTCGGCGCCGGGAATGACGATCACCGCAATGTCTTGCGGCCGGGCCCATTCGAAGACGTCGCGCAGCGGGATGGTCTCGTCGAGTTCGCCGTGGATCAGGATGCTGTCGGGGGGAATCGCCGGCATCGCCCATTTGCCGGCGGCGCTGCCGATCAGCACCAGGCGCTCGGCCGGCGTGCCGGCGGCGACCAGGCGCTGCTGCAGCTGCGCCTGAACGAAGGTGCCGAAGGAAAAACCGGCCAGCGCCACCGGCAGGCCCGGATGCTGCGCCCGCATATGCGCCAGCAACAGCGCCATGTCGTCGGTTTCGCCGTGGCCGTGGTCGTGCACGCCCTCGGAGGCGCCGACGCCGCGGAAGTTGATGCGCGCGGCGACGTAGCCGAGCGCGACGAAGGTGCGCGCCAGCGTCTGCGCCACCTTGTTGTCCATGGTGCCGCCGTACAGCGGGTGCGGGTGCGCCACCAGGGCGATGCCGCGCGGCGCGCCGGCCGGGTGGTCGAGCAAGCCCTCGATGTTGCCGGCGTGGCCGGCGAGGGTGAATTTTTCTGAGTTTTTATTCATGTCGTATAGTCGGTGGGCACGGGGGAGGTCAGATCTTCAGGCGTTCGACGATGTTGCCGCCGACCAGGTGGCTGTCGACGATCTCGTCGATGTCGCTGGTGTCGACGAAGGTGTACCAGGTGCCTTCCGGGTAGACCACCATGACCGGACCCTCCTCGCAGCGGTCCAGGCAGCCGGCCTGGTTGATGCGCACCTTGCCGGCGCCGTTGATGTTGAGTTCCTTGCAGCGCTTCTTGGCGTGCTTCTGGGCCGCCTCGGCGCCGTGGTCGCCGCAGCTGTTGCGGCCGTCGTCGCGTTTGTTCAGGCAAAAGAAAACGTGGCGTTCGAAATAGGGTGTGTCGCTCATGGGGTGCCTTGTGCGGGTTCGTCGATGCGCCATGATACCGCGTCGCCGCCGCCATCGTCGCGGGCGGGGGCGCGCACCCGCGTCAAGGCCGGTTCAGCTTGTGCGAGCGCAGTGCCAGGAACCACAGCGCGAAAAACGGCCACAGCAGCGAAAGGAATTGCGCCGCGCCGTTGAAGTTGAGGAAGCGCCCCTGCACCCAGCTTTGCAGCGTCGCCATGAAGTAGGGGTTGAGCGGCGTGGTGTTGACGATGATCAGGCTCAGCAGCAAGGTCGCGGCCGCCACCCGGCGCTGCGCCTGCGCCGGCGCGAAGGCCAGCCCGCCCAGCATGATCAGGCCGATGACGAAGCCGCCCTGGGCCCCGGGCGTGACCCAGACGAAGGCGTTTTCCGGCGCGAACAGCAGCGCGCTGGCCAGCGTCTTGACCAGCACCGCGGCGGCGATCAGGCCCAGCGCCAGGCGCGCCTTCGGCGCCGAACGGCGCAGCAGGCACAGCATGGCCAGCACCGCGCCGGTCATGCCGCAGGCGGTGATGATGGTCTCCGACAGCCAGTACTGCTCGACCGTCAGCACCGTGTCCGGGCGCAGGTAGGCGGCCAGGTCGATGTCGACGCCGGCCAGCGCCGACAGCCATTCCGACAGGATCGGCAGCAACTGGCCCAGGCCGAACAGATAGCCCTGCGGGTAGATTTGCGCCAGCGGCCACAGCGCCAGCAGCACCAGGCCCTGGCTGGCGTGCTGGGCGAACCAGCGCTGGCGCAGCCGGTACAGGTGGCTGTGGTCGAGCAGCTTCCTGGCCGACAGCGCGCCCAGCACCGCGCCGACGCAGGCGCCGGCGGCGTTGGTGAAAAAGTCCAGGTTCGACGGCACCCGGCTCGGCAGGTAGGATTGCACCGCCTCCATCGCGCCCGACACCAGCATGCCGCAGGCGCTGGCCAGCAGCACCGCGACGACGCCGCGGCAGCGCGGGTAGCACGAGTACACCAGCAGCGCGCCGAACGGGATGTAGCCGAGGATGTTGATACCGACGTCGAACTTGGTCCAATAGCGCGGCATGTCCAGGTGTTCGAGGAAGGTCAGCGGCGGCAGGCCGCTGTTGCGCCAGCCGGCGAACGGAAACCAGCTGGCGTAGACGATCAGCAGCAGATAGGCCAGCAGCGCCGCGCGCGCCGCCGGCGAGGCCTGGCTGCCGACGGTCGGGATGGGGGTGGCGGGCTCGGTCATTCTTTCCGCAACGGCAGTGCGGCCAGCCAGGCGATGATGTCGGCGGCGACCGCGTCGGACGCCGCCGCCAGCGCCTTGGCGCCGCCCAGCGCGTCGGCGCTGGCGGCGGCGCTGTCGCGGCTGAAGGTGCGCTGGTCGACCAGGCGGTGGTTGCGGAACAGCGAGGCGCGCAGCGTCAGCCGGCCGCTGCTCTGGCTCTGGCTGTCGAAGGTGTGCGAGAAGTCGTCGACCTCGACGCGCAGCAGGCCGGCGCCGGCGGCGGCGTCGGTGGTCGCGAGCACTTTCACGCCGCTTTGGGCGATGCGCGACTTCAGGCGCGCGCCGAGCAACTGCAGCGGCGGGCTGTTCCAGCGGTTGTGCGCGTACGGCCTCGATTGCTGGGCGTCGGCGTACAGCAAGCGGTAGTACATGCGCTGGCTGTCCAGCCAGGACGGCCCGGTGACGTCGGCCACCACCAGCGCCGAAGCGGCGGCGCCGTTGGCGTCGGCCGGCGCCGCCGCGCCGGGCGGCGGGCCGAAGTCGTACAGCGTGGTCGTCGGCGGGGCGCTGGCGCAGCCGCCCAGCGTGGCGGCGGCCAGGGCTAGGGCCAGCGTGGCCAGGCGGCGGGTCGGGGTGGTGGTCATGGTGCTCCTTATTGTGGTGCCGTGAAACCGGCTTCGCCGGGGCCGGGCGGCACTTCCGGCGCACCGAACAGGATGCTTTGCGGGCGCTCGTTGAGGCCTTCCATGGTGCGCTTGAGCACCCGCATGGAGGAGCGCGCCTCGTCGCTCAGGTCGATCACGTGCGGCAGCGTGTCGAGTTCGATGCTGGCGGTGATCGCCTCGACCGACAGGCCGACCCGGTCGACCGTGCCGGTGATTTGGTCGAGGGTGCCGCCGGGCGCTTGCAGGCGGTTCCCCAGCGCCTCGTAGTTCCTGGCCATTTTGCTGACGTCGGCGCCGGCGCCGGCCACCGCGTCCAGGCTGCGCTGCGCCTGCGCCGTCAGTTCGGGCAGCTTGGCCAGCGTTGGCGCCAGTTGCCGCGGGATCGCGCCGAAGGCGTCGGCGGCCTTGCTGACGTCGCGGAAGGCGCCCAGCATCACCTGCTGGTTGGCCGGGCTGACCAGTTCGTTCACCTTGGCCGTCAGCGCCTCGGCCTGGTCGAGAATCTTCTTGCCGCGTTTTTCCAGCTGGTCGAACAGGCCGGGGCGCAGCGGGATGCGCGACGGGCTGTCGGCGCTGGTGGCCAGGCGCTTCGAGCCGACCAGCTCGTCGTCCAACTGGACGTAGGCGATCCCGGTCACGCCCTGGTAGCCGAGCGAGGCGTAGGTGGTCTCGGTCACCGGCGTGCCCTTGTCGACGCTCAGGTGGACCAGGATCTGGCCGGTCACCTTCGGGTCGAAATCGATGGCGTCGACCTTGCCCACCTCCAGCCCGCGGTAGCGCACCGCCGCCTGCGCGTTCAGGCCGGGCACCGACATCGTGGTGGCCAGCAGGTAGGGTTCGCGCTCGACCCGGTCGCGGTTGAACCAGACCCCGAACAACACCGCCGCCGCCAAAAGGACGATGGTGAAGAAGCCTGTCATCAATGCGTGCGATCGGTTTTCCATTACACCTCCGGTTTCTTTTCAGCGCGGCGCTCGTCGAGCACCGCCAGCGCGCGTTGACCGCGGTCGCCGAGGAAAAATTGTTTGATAAACGGGTGATCGACGCGGATCACCTCGCGCGTCGGGCCGATGGCGATGACGTGTTTTTCGGCCAGCACGGCGATCCGCGTCGACAGCGCGAACAGCGTGTCGAGGTCGTGCGTGACCATCACCACCGTCAGGCCCAGCTCGCGGTGCAGCGACTGGATCAGCGCCACGAAGGTTTCCGACAGGTCCGGGTCGAGCCCGGCGGTGGGTTCGTCGAGGAACAGCAGTTTCGGCTCCAGCGCCAGCGCGCGCGCCAGCGCGACCCGCTTGATCATGCCGCCGGACAGGTCGGACGGCATCTTGTTGGCGTGCTCCGGCCCCAGTCCGACCATATTCATCTTCAACAAGACGGCGTCGCGGATCAAGTCCTCGGGCAGCGCGCGCAGTTCGCGCATCGGTTGCGCGACGTTGTCGAACACCGTCAGCGCCGAATACAGCGCGCCCTGCTGGAACAGCATGCCCCAGTGGTTGCGCAACTGCTGCAGGTGTTCGGAGTCGGCCTGGCTGATGTCCTCGCCGAACACCCGCACGCAGCCGCGCGAGGGCCGCTCCAGCCCTAGCATCTGGCGCAGCAGCACGGTCTTGCCGGTGCCGGAGCCGCCGACGATCGACAGGATCTCGCCGCGCTCGATGGCCAGGTTCAGGTCCTGGTGCACCACGGTGCGGCCGAACTTGGTCCACAGATTGCTGATCTCGACCACCGGGGCGTCGCCGTCCAGGCTGAAGGCGCCCTCGGCGCCGCAATGGCTTGCGCCCGCCTGCATCAGTAGCCCACGCCGTTGAAGACGATGGCGAACACGGCGTCGGCCAGGATCACCACGGTGATCGCCGTGACCACGGCGGTGGTGGTGCCGCGCCCCAGGCTTTCGGTGTTGGCCTTGATGCGCAGCCCGAAGTGGCAGGACACCAGCGCGATCAGGCTGCCGAACACCACGCCCTTGCCCAGGCCGATCAGGTAGTTCGCCAGCGGCACCGCGTCCGGCAGCTTCTGGATGAAGTAGCGCGACGACAGGTTCAGTTCGATCTTGGCCGCCACCATGCCGCCGATGAGCGCGGCGGTGTCGGTCCAGATCACCAGCAGCGGCATCGAGATGGCCAGGGCCAGCACCTTTGGCATGATCAGGCGGAAGCCGTGCGAAATGCCCATCACCAGCATCGCGTCGAGTTCCTCGGTGACGCGCATCACGCCCAGCTGCGCGGTAATGGAGGAGCCGGAGCGCCCGGCCACCAGGATCGCCGCCAGCAGCGGGCCGAGTTCGCGGATCACGCTCATGCCGAGCAGGTTGACCAGGTAAATGTCGCCGCCGAAGGCGCGCAACTGCTGCGCCGACAGGTAGGACAGCACCACGCCGATCAGGAAGCCGACCAGGGCGGTGATGCCGAGCGCCTGGAAGCCGGCGTGGTAGATGTTGGCGGAGATTTCGCGCCACGGCCCGCGCGCCGGACGGCGCAGGAAGCGCCCGAGGTCTTGCACCACCTGGCCGACCAGGGCGATAAAGGCCGCCATGTGCTCGAAGAAGGAGAGCATTTTGAGGCCCAGCAGCATCACCGAGGTCAGGCGCGCCTTGCGGCTGCGCGGCACTTCGATGCCGCCGGCCTGCTCGATGCGCTTGAAGAATTCCTCCTGGGCCGGCGCCAATTGCAGTTGCTTGGGCCGGGCCTTGTCCCAGGTGTTCCAGAACAGTTGGGCGCCGATGTGGTCCATGCTGTCGATCTGGCGCAGGTCCCAGGCCACGCCGGCGTCGCCCTGCAGCGGCTTGAGCTGCGCGGCGATGCCGGCCATCGCGTCGCCCTGCGCCAGCGCGTGGACCTGCCAGGTGCCGCTGGCGCTCACCGCGCGCGTCGTTTTGGCGTTGGGGTCGAGGGTCAGGGTAGGCGCTTGTGAAATTGGCATGGCCTCAGTTTAAGGGAGATTGGCGCGGACCGCCACCGCTGTTCATAGCGGCGCCGGCTCAGGCGGCCAAATGGCGCGCCTGGCGCTGCGGGATCGACGCCTCGGCGCGCTGCGCCGGCGCCGCCGCGCTCTTCGCCTTGGTGCCGCCGGAATCGCGGCCGGCGTAGTCGCTGGCCAGCAGCAGGTTCGCCTCGAGCAGGCTCATGCCGCGGCTTTGCAGCCATTGCGACACCAGGCTGGCCAGGCGGTCGAGCGCGATGCGGTGGGTCGCGTCGGTCTTCGCGTACAGCCAGTCGGAGAAGTCCATGAAGTTCTCGAACGGCGCCTCACCCATCACGTGCAGCACGGTGTTGGCGAAGCGGCCCGAGTTGGCCACCAGGTCCCAGTAGCGGGCGAAGCGCACCAGCCGCTGCATCGTCATGAAGTCGATCTGCTGGTTGGCCAGGATGGTGTAGGGCGGGTGCGGGTCGAACACCAGGCCGTAGGTGTCGGTGTGGCGGATGATGGGCGTGCCGCGCAGGCGCTTGAGGATGCCGAACTGGATCTCGTGCGGCTTCAGCTCGACCAGGCGGTTGAAGCCGCGGGCGAAACTGGCGACGTCCTCGCCCGGCAGGCCGGCGATCAGGTCGACGTGCAAATGGGCGTGCGACTGCTCGCACAGCCAGCGGATGTTCTCGGCGGCCTTCTGGTTGTCCTGCTTGCGGCTGACCAGCGCCTGCACTGCCGGATTGAAGCTCTGGATGCCGATCTCGAACTGCAGCGCGCCGGGCGGAAACTTGCTGATGCCATCCTTGAGCGCGTCCGGCAGGTGGTCGGGCACCAGTTCGAAGTGGGCGTACACCGGATCGTCCGGATTGGCCTCCAGCTTATCGAGGAAGAACTGCATGATCTTCAGGCTGGTCTTGATGTTCAGGTTGAAGGTGCGGTCGACGAACTTGAACAGGCGGGCGCCGCGCGCGTGCAGCGCCTCCATCTCCGCCAGGAAGGGATCGAGGCTGAACGGCCAGGCGGTCTTGTCCAGCGCCGACAGGCAAAACTCGCACTTGAACGGGCAGCCGCGCGAGGCCTCTACATATAAGGTGCGGTTCTTGATGTCGTCGTCGGTATATAAGGAGTAGGGCAGCTTCAGTTCGGCCAGCGGCGCTTGCACCCCGGCGTGGATCTTCATGATCGGCTTGGGGCCGTTGAGAATTTCGCCGCACAGCTTGGGGAAGGTCACGTCGCCCCAGCCGGTGATCAAATAGTCTGCCGCCTGGACGATGGCCTGCTCGCCCGGCTCGTACGACACCTCCGGCCCGCCCAGCACGACGACCACCTCCGGCGCCACCCGCTTGAGCATCGCCACCACCTTGGTGGTTTCCTCGACGTTCCATATATAGACGCCGAAACCGACGATGCGCGGCTTGTGCAGCAAGATGCGCTCGACGATCTCGGTGGTCTTGGTGCCGATCACGAATTCCTGCAAGCGGGTGCGCTCCTGCAGCGCTTCCATGTTCGCCATTAAATAGCGCAGACCCAGCGAGGCATGGGTGTAGCGGGCATTGAGGGTGGAGAGCAGGATGGTCATGACGGGCTTCAAAAACGGGGAAAGCAGCCATTTTACGCTGCCGCCCCACTTCGCCCGGATAAAGCTTGCTTAGTCGCCGCGCCTTCGCTATAGTTCGCCTCCCCAATGAGCGGCAGCAGATGCCGGGCAAAAAGGGCCGGTCGGAAACGACGGGTAGCGAAAATAGAAGTTGACGAAACAAGCGAAACGCTTCATACTCTTTCTTCTTCGCGGCCGACAAACAGAACGCTTTGTCAACAAGCCGCAGGCAGTACCGAACAAGTTCTTTAACAATTAACAGTCGATAAATGTGGGCATTTGATGAAGGTGCCGGCGGACTTCGGTCCGCCGCATACTTAAATTATCAAATGC
>NZ_JBJXIB010000051.1:0-38360 GCF_046115965.1 Janthinobacterium sp. CG_23.3
TCCTTGGCGGCGGCGGCCGAGCGCTGCGCCAGGTTGCGCACCTCGGCGGCGACCACCGCGAAGCCGCGGCCCTGCTCGCCGGCGCGCGCCGCCTCGACGGCCGCGTTCAGCGCCAGGATGTTGGTCTGGAAGGAGATGCCGTCGATCACCGAGGTGATGTCGACGATCTGGCGCGAATGGGCGCGGATGGTTTCCATCGTCGTCACCGCCTGGCTCATGGCGCTGCCGCCGCGCAGCGCCAGCGCGGCGGCGTCGGCCGCCAACGCGCACGCTTGCTTGGCGTTGCCGGCGTTTTGCGTCACCGCCAGCGTCAGGCTGGCCATCGCGCTGGCGACTTGCTCCAGCGCTGCCGCCTGCACCTCGGTGCGGCCGGACAGGTCCAGGTTGCCGTCGGCGATTTCATGCGAGGCCTGGTCGATCGACTGCACCGCCGCGACGATGGTGCGCAGCGTCTGGTTCAAGTGGGCGATGCTCTGGTCGAGCAGGCGCGAGGTCTGGGCGATCTCGTCGCGCCCGTCGTTGCGCGCCGCGCCGATCAGGCTGCCGTCGGCCAGCTCGTGCACCACCTCGGAGATCAGGCCGATGTCGCGCAGCATCGCCTGGCGCACCCAGATCGTCACCACCAGCGACAGCGCGATCGACAGCAGCACCAGCGCCGCCATGCCCAGCCCGAGCGTGTTGAACTCGGCCTTGGCCTGCTGGTGGGCGCTGGCGCCGAGGCGCTTTTCCAGCGCGCCCAGCTGCGCCAGTTGCTCGTTGAGCGCGAGGAACTGCTTCTCCGCCTTGGCCATCGAATTGGCGGCGATCGACAGGTCCATCTGCGCCAGTTCCATGGTCTCGGTGACGGCCTTGCGGTAACTGGCCAGCGCGCCCTGGGCGTCCTTCAGCAGGGCCGCCTCGTCGGGCGCGGCGGCGACCGCCAGGCGCGCCAGTTGCTGTTCGATGGCGCCGTGCTTGCTTTTGATCTGCCGCATCAGCCCGTCCAGCCTGGCCTGGGCGAAACTGCCGCTGATCCACGACAGCAACTGGTAGGTGTTGGCGTGCACGTACTTGGCGTCGCCGGCGACGTCGGCCGCCGCGCTCATGCGCCCCATGTGCACCTGCGCCAGGTTTTCCATCGAGCGGTTTTGCCGCACCATGCCGTAATAGGCGCCGGCCGCCGTGGCCACCAGCAGCAGCAGCACCAGGCAGGGCGCCAGCAGTAGTTTCGGACCGATACGCAAACTCTTCAACATGGTTCACTCTCCCGCCAGTGGCGTCATTCGGGGCTGCCGCGGCATGGCGGGAGCCGCGGCTTATTTCTTGTAGATGCCGGCCTCGAGCACCACGTCGCCGACCCGCAGGATGTAGGTGGTTTTCGGCTCGATCTTGCCGCTGGTCGGGTTCTTGTACTGGTAGTCGACCCAGCCCTTGCCTTTCTTTTGCGCCAGTTCGATGATCTCGCGGCGGTATTTCTTGCCGTTGGCGTCGGGCACGTCGGTCAAGTCCTTGCCGACGATGGACTGGTTGACCGGGTGCGCCAACACGATGCCGCTGTTGATGTCGCGCATGTCGACGTACAGCGAACCCTGGATGAACTCGGGGTCCTTGGCGCTGATTTTTTTCATCATCTCCTCCTTGCCGTGCGCCTTCATGAAGGCGGCGCCTTTTTCGGCCATCGCGATGGCGTCTTTTTCGGTCGGCTCGGCGTTGGCGAAGGCGCCGGAGCTGGTGGCGGACAGGGCCAGGCACAGAGCGGTGGCGGCGAATAAGCGTTGCATGGTGTTCTCCTTTTGGTGGGGGGGGGGCGGCGGCATGGCGAATGTTGCTCATGTGCATGAATGTAATGTACCCCCCGCGCCGCCCACATGGATTGCGCTAGAACAATCGGGCCTCGTCCGAGCCCCGAATACAATTTCCGAGTGGAAAACAATTGATGTGCGACAAGAACTTTTCGCGTCGTCGGCCTACCATCGAAACATGGCCCGAACGCACAAACAGCGGGGCCGCACTGGGGTCCGCCGCGGCAAAGGCGGGCGCCGCCGGTTACCGACACCTGATTGGAGAGCGCCTTGACCACCACCACCAACAACACCGCCAACACCGCCACCGCCACCGCCGCCAGCAGCCCCGCCATCGCCAGCAGCGGCGCCGTGCCAGCCAAGTTCAAGCCCTACACGCGCCAGAGCATCGTCCAGTCGCGCCAGTGGGGCTTGCTCGGCGCCGAGCAGCAGGAGGCCGTGCAGGTGGTCTCGCACGTGCTGCCGTTTCGCACCAACGAGTACGTGATGGACCACCTGATCGACTGGAGCAACATCCCGGACGACCCGATCTACCGCCTGACGTTCCCGCACCGCGACATGCTGCCGGCGGCCGAATACGCGCAGTTGCGCGACCTGGTGTTGCTCAAACGCGATCCGCAAGCCATCGCCCGCTTCGTGCACGGCATCCGCATGCGCATGAACCCGCACCCGGCCGGGCAGATGACGCACAACGTGCCGCGCGTGAACGACGCGCCGCTGCGCGGCCTGCAACACAAGTACGACCAGACGGTGCTGTTTTTCCCCAGCGCCGGCCAGACCTGCCACGCGTATTGCACCTTCTGCTTCCGCTGGCCGCAGTTCGTCGGCATGGAGGACATGAAGTTCGACGCCAGCGAGTCCGGCGAACTGGTGTCCTACCTGAAGCTGCACCCGGAGGTGACCGACGTGTTGATCACCGGCGGCGACCCGATGATCATGAACACGCGCTCGCTGGCGGCCTACATCGAGCCGCTGCTGCAGCCGGAACTGGCGCACATCCAGAACATCCGCATCGGCACCAAGTCGGTGGCGTACTGGCCGCAGCGCTTCGTCAGCGACAAGGACGCCGACGACCTGCTGCGCCTGTTCGAGCGGGTCGTCAAGGCCGGCAAAAACCTGGCCGTGATGGCGCACTACAGCCACGCCGTCGAACTGCGCCAGGACATCGCCCAGCGCGCCGTCAAGCGCATCGTCGGCACCGGCGCCACGGTGCGCATGCAGGGGCCGCTGATCCGCCATATCAACGAAGACCCCAAAGGCTGGGCCGAGCTGTGGCAGACCGGGGTGCGCCTGGGCGCGATTCCCTACTACATGTTCGTCGAGCGCGACACCGGCCCCAGCGAATACTTCCAGCTGCCGCTGGCGAAGGCGCACGAGATCTTCCAGGCCGCCTACCAGATGGTGTCGGGCCTGTCGCGCACGGTGCGCGGGCCGTCGATGAGCGCCTTCCCCGGCAAGGTCGTCATCGACGGCGTCGTCACCATCGGCGGCGAAAAGCTGTTCGCGCTGCAGTTCCTGCAGGCGCGCAACCCGGACTGGGTGCGCAAGCCGTTCTACGCCAAGTTCGACCCGTCGGCGACCTGGTTGGACCACCTGAAGCCGGCCTTCGGCGAGAAGACATTCTTCTTCGAGGAGGACGCCGACGCGCCGCGCAAGGTGATTCCGCTGCAACCGGCCGGGCGCGGCCACGGCGGCGCCGGCGACGCTTGCGGCGACAGCAAACTGGCGTAGCGCGCGCCGCGCCGCACAGTCGCACGGCGCGCACGCGCGACACCAGCCGCACCAGCCGCACCAGCCGCACCAGCCGCACCAGCCGCACCAGTCATACCAGTCGCACAATCCGGGGTGTCAATGCGCGGCCCAACCGCGCGCGGCCCGGCGCGCCTGCCCGGCCAAAAAGCCGCCGGGCCAGGAGCAATTCGGCCCCCGCCTTTGCCCGGCGCGCGCGCGGTATTCCAGCTGTATCTCGATGGTATCTCGATGCAATAACGGTGATGCGGCCCGACCCGGGCGGCGCCGCCGTGCCCTCAACAAGGAGGACGTGATGGTCAAGCTGCAACCGCGGTGGCCGGCCGGGAAGATGCCCGGGGTGGCCGTGTTTTTCCAGGTGTTCCTGCCGTTCGCGCTGGGCCATTACCTGTCCTGCCTGCTGCGCACGGTGAACGCCGTGCTGACCCCGCACCTGCAGGCGGAGTTGAGTTTGAACCAGCTGCAAGTGGCGCTGCTCAGCAGCGCCTTCTTCCTGTCCTTCGCGCTGGTGCAACTGCCGATCGGCGTCGCGCTGGACCGCTACGGCCCGCGCAAGGTGCAGTCGCTGCTGCTGCTGCTGGCGGCGCTGGGCGTGCTGATGTTCAGCCACGGCCACAGCTTCGGCGCGCTGATGCTGGCGCGCGTCGTCATGGGCGCCGGCCTGGGCGGCAGCTTCATGTCCGCCGTCAAGGCGATCTCGACCTGGGTGCCGCCGGTCCAGCTGCCGGCGGTGCACGGCTACCTGATCGCCATCGGCGGCCTGGGTTCGGCCTCGGCCACCCAACCGGTCGAGCTGGCGCTGCAGTCGATCGACTGGCGCGGCGTGTTCAACGCGCTGGCCGTGGCGGCCTTGCTGGTCAGCCTGCTGGTGCACCGCTGGGCGCCCAGCCCGGAGTTGGGCGCGCAGCGCCGGCCGGTGACGCTGGACTCGCTGTGCGAGGTCTACCGCAACCGCGCCTTCCGCGACACCATCGCCCTGATGCTGGTGCCGCACGCCGTGTTTTTCGGCGTGCAGGGGCTGTGGATCGGCCAATGGCTGGGCGACGTCGTCAAGCTGCCGGCGCCCGCCGTGGCGAGGGTGCTGGCGCTGAGCATGGGCGCCGTCATCGTCGGCGCGGTCGGCGTCGGCAAGCTGGCCGAGGCGGCCGCGCGGCGCGGCGTGCCGCCGCTCAGCGTGGCCGCCGGCGGCATCGTCGTCTTCGTCGCGGTGCAGTGCGCGCTGGTGTGCGACTACGGGCCCAACATGCTGTGGCTGGCGATCGCGTTCACGCTGGTGGGCACCATCACCGGCCTGGAATACGCGATCGTTTCGCAAAGCGTGCCGGCGGCGCTGGCCGGGCGCGCGGCCACCTGCCTGAACCTGCTCATTTTCGTCGGCGCTTTCTTGGTCCAGGCCGGCTTCGGCATGATCCTGTGCTTCTGGACGCCGAACGCGGCGCGGCAGTATCCGGCGCAGGCTTACCAGGTCGCGTTCGCGCTGTTGATCGTGGTGCAACTGCCCGGGCTGCTGCGGTTTTTCCTGCGCCGCCAAGGCGGCGCTTCGGCATCCGGTAAAATGGCGTCCTGCACGGCACTCACATGACTCGAAGGAAGAATATGAAATTGGTTCGCTATGGCCGCCCCGGCAAAGAAAAACCCGGCTTGATCGATGAATTCGGCAAGCTGCGCGACCTGTCCGGCGTCATCGCCGACATCGACGCCGGCCAGCTGTCGGACAAGGCGCTGCGCAAGCTGAACAAGCTCGACCCGGAAACGCTGCCGCTGGTGCGCGGCAACCCGCGCTTCGGCGTGCCGCTGGCGCGCGTCGGCAAATTCATCGGCATCGGCTTGAACTACGCCGACCACGCCGCCGAGGCCGGCCTGCCGGCGCCGGCCGAGCCGATCGTCTTCATGAAGGCGACCAGCTGCCTGTCCGGACCGGACGACGCGGTGATGCTGCCGAAGGGCTCGAAAAAGACCGACTGGGAAGTCGAGCTGGGGGTCGTCATCGGCACCCGCGCGCAGTACGTCGGCGAAGAAGAGGCCTTGAACTACGTGGCCGGCTATTGCGTCGTCAACGACCTGTCCGAGCGCTCCTACCAGCTCGAACGCGGCCCGCAGTGGGACAAGGGCAAGGGCTGCGACACCTTCGGCCCGGTCGGACCGTGGCTGGTGACGCGCGACGAGGTGGTCGACGTGCAGCGGCTCGACCTGTACCTGGAACTGAACGGCAAGCGCATGCAAACCGGCAACACCGAAACGATGATCTTCAGCGTCGCGCAGATCGTCAGCTACCTGTCGCAGTTCATGACGCTGGAACCGGGCGACGTCATCGCCACCGGCACGCCGCCGGGCGTGGGCGCCGGGCGCAAGCCGCAGCGTTTCCTCAAAAAAGGCGACACGCTGCGCCTGGGCATCGCCGGCCTCGGCGAGCAGCAATCGGACGTCATCGCCTACCAGGCGTTTTGATGGCGCCGGCGCGGCGCCCTTGACACCCGGGGCGGCGCGCCTTAGCGCGTGACGGCGGCGACGGCGTCGTCGAGGGCGTCGGCCAGCCGCGAGACGATCTCCGACAGGTCGGCCTCGCTGGCGATGAACGGCGGCGCCAGCAGGATGTGGTCGCCGCGGCGCCCGTCGATGGTGCCGCCCATCGGGTACACCATCAGGCCGCGCGCCATCGCGCAATCCTTGACGGCGGCGTGCAGCCGGCGCTCCGGCGCGAACGGCTCCTTGCCGTCGCGCTCGCGCACCAATTCAATTCCCAACAACAGGCCGCGGCCGCGGATGTCGCCCACGTGCGGGTGCGCGCCGAAAGCTTCGCGCAGGCGCGACATCAACGAGGCGCCGCGCAGCGCGGCGGCGTCCACCAGGTGCTCGCCGGCGATCACCTCCTGCACCGCCAGCGCGGCAGCCGCCGCCACCGGATGCGCCATGTAGGTGTGGCCGTGCTGGAAGGCGCCGCTGCCCTCGCGCAGGCGCGCGACGACGTGGCCGCGCGCCAGCACCGCGCCGATCGGCTGGTAGCCGGCGCCCAAGCCCTTCCCCAGCGCCACCAGGTCCGGCACCACGCCCTCCTGCTCGATGGCGTACAGGCTGCCGGTGCGGCCCATGCCGCACATGACCTCGTCGATGATCAACAGCATGCCGTACTTGTCGCACAGCGCGCGCACGCCCTTGAAGTAGCCGGGCGTCGGCGGCACCGCGCCGGCGGTGGCGCCGACCACGGTTTCGGCGCAAAAGCCGATCACCCGGTCCGGCCCGGCGGCGAGGATGGCGTCCTCCAGCTCGGCGAGCAGGGCGGCGGTGTAGTCGGCGCGGCTCTGGCCGGGCGCGCGGTCGCGGTATTCGTAGCAGGGCGCCACGTGCGGCACGTCGATCAACAGCGGCGCGAAGGGCCGGCGGCGCCATTCGTTGCCGCCCAGCGCCAGCGCGCCCAGGGTGTTGCCGTGGTAGCTCTGGCGCCGGGCGATGAAGACGCCGCGCTCGCCCTGGCCGGATTCGACGGCGTACTGGCGCGCCAGCTTGAGCGCCGTCTCGATCGCCTCCGAGCCGCCCGACACCAGGTACACGCGGTCCAGGTCGCCCGGGGCGTCGGCCGCCAGGCGCGCGGCCAGCGCCTCGGCCGGCGCGCTGCTGAAAAAGCCGCTGTGGGCGTAGGCCAGCGCGTCGGTCTGGCGGTGCATCGCCGCCAGCACGTGCGGGTGGGCGTGGCCCAGCGACGACACCGCCGCGCCGCCGCTGGCGTCGAGGTAGGCCTTGCCGTCGCGGTCGTACAGGTACATGCCGCCGGCGCCGGCCGCCAGCGGCGGCTGCTGGCGCAGGTTGCGGTGGATCAGATGGCTCATGGCTTCCCCTTGGCGGTTGGTCGCGGCGGTGCGACTGGAACGCTGACAATAGACGCGATTAGCATCGATTTCTTTGATTTTTTCCGGTACTTGTGCGAATATTTTCCAAACGTAATTTTTTTAATGTCTGAATCGCCAGTAAATTGTAAAAAGAGACACTTCGGGCGCCGCGTCCCCCAACCAGCACAGGCCACATGCCATGACGGACCGCCTCGGCCCCATCCCCTTCGAGCAGTTGAGCGAACCGCAGCGCGTCGTCGCGCAGGCGGTCATCGACGGCCCGCGCGGCGCGCTGTACGGGCCGTTCGTGCCGCTGCTGCGCAGCCCGGAACTGATGGCGGCGGCGCAGGCGATGGGCGAATACCTGCGCTACCGCAGCGCGATCGGTACGCGCCTGTCGGAGCTGGCGATCCTGGTCACGGCGCGGCAATGGAGCCAGCAGGTCGAGTGGGCGATCCACGCGCCGCTGGCGTTGCACAACGGCGTAGCCGGGAGCACCATCGAGGCCATCGCCGCGCGCCGGCGCCCGGCCGAGATGCCCGCCGACGAAACGCTGGTGCATGATTTTTGCCTGGAGCTGCAGCAGCGGCGCATGGTGTCCGACCACACCTACGCGGCCGCGGTGGCGATGTTCGGCGAGCGCGGCGTGGTCGACCTGATGGGCATCAACGGCTACTACACCTTCCTGTCGATGCTGATGAACGGCGCCCAGACGCCGGCGCCGGCGTCGAGCGCGGCGCCGCTGCCGGAGTAGCGCAAGCGGCGTCCAGCGCTGTCGCCGATCCGGCCCACGACACGCCAACCCGGCCCTTCGTGCGCGCTCAGCGCAGCATCTGCCGATAGCGGCTGGGCGCCACGCCGACGCCGGCGCGGAAGCGGTGGCTGAAGTGGCTCAGGTCGGCATAGCCGCAGGCCTGGGCGATGTGCTGCAGCGGCAGCGCGCCGTCCTTGAGCAGAGCGCGCGCGCGCTCGAGGCGGCGCGCGGCGATCCACGCCGACGGCGGCATGCCGAAGGACAGCCGGAACATCCGCGCCAGGTGGAACTCCGACAGGCAGGCCAGTTGCGCCAGCAGGCCCAGCGTTAGCGGCTGGCCCAGGTGGGCGTCGATGAACTCGGCCAGGCGGCGCCGCACCGCCGGCGCCAAGCCGCCGCGCAGCCCCGCCTGGGGCCGGCGCATCGACTGCGATTGCAGCAGGTGGCTGAGCATGGCGTGCGTCATCTCGTTGGCGCGCAGCAGCGCGTCGGCGCCCTGCCAGGACTGGCCGATCAGCGCGTCGCACAATTGCGCGATGCGGGCGTGCTCGAAATAGGTGCGGTCGGCCAGCGTCAGTTCGCGCGGCTCGCGGTCGAGTTCGACGACGGCGCGGCGGGTGAAGTGCTCGGGCAGGAAGTAGACGTGCAAAAAGCGCAACTGGTCGCGCACCAGCCAGCGCGACTCGTGCCAGTCGGGCAGGGTGCACAGGCGCCCCGGCGCGCCGTACACGCCGGGCAGCTCGCCGCGTTCGGTGCGGTAGCCGCCGCCCAGGTAGTAGGACAGCGTGTGGTGGCCCGGCTGCGAGTAGGCGGTTTCCTCCTCGTCGGTTTCGCGCTGCCAGATGGCGATCGCCAGGTTGTCGCCGAGCAGGGCGAAACGCTCCAGTTGCGCGTTGGTGCCCGACAGGGTCTGGAACACCGTATGCTCGATCGTGCCGGCCGGCGGCGGCGCGTTGTTGGCTGGAAGTGGCAGGTTTGGCATGGTGGTCGGCGCTGGGCGGGCGGCCCCGGAAGGCCCTGGGCCAGACTGTAGCACGGCGGCGCCGGCCGCGTGCCGCGGCGCCCGCCGGCGCGCCATCAAGACCGCAATCCCAGACAAGTCGGGCGGCGCCGCATGGCGCATGCTGGCCGTTCCATCTTCGGACAGCCTTCCCGGAACAGAAATGAATCCCTTCCTCTACGTATTAACCGTCCTGATCTGGGGCACCACCTGGATCGCCATCAAATTCCAGCTCGGCGTGGTGCCGGCGCCGGTGTCGATCGCCTACCGCTTCTGGATCGCCGCCGCCGTGTTGCTGCTGGTGCTGCTGCTGAGCCGCCAGCGCGTCTGGCCGCCGCGGCGCGCCTGGCCCTACCTGCTGGCGCAGGGCATCGCCCTGTTTTGCTGCAATTTCCTGTGCTTTTACTATGCCAGCCAGTGGGTGCCGAGCGGCCTGATCGCGGTGGTGTTTTCCACCGCGCCGCTGTGGAACGCCGTCAACGGCCGCCTGTTCCTCCGGCGGCCGATCCGCCGCCAGGTGATGGCCGGCGCGCTGCTCGGGCTGGCCGGCATCGGCCTGCTGTTCCTGCCGCAAATGCAAGGGCACTGGGGCGACGGCGGTATGCTGCTGGGACTGGGGCTGGCGCTGCTGGGCACGGTATTTTTCTCCTGCGGCAACCTGCTGTCGAGCCGTATGCAAACGCTGGGGCTGACGCCGTGGCTGACCAACACCTGGGCCATGCTGATCGGCGCGACGCTGCTTGGCGCCGGCGCGCTGGCGCTGGGCATGCCGTTCGCGCTGGACGCCAACCCGCGCTACCTGGCGTCGCTGCTGTACCTGGCGATTCCCGGCTCGGTGATCGGCTTCACCGCGTATTTGCTGCTGGTCGGGCGCATCGGACCGGACCGGGCGGCCTATTCGACGGTGCTGTTTCCGGTGGTGGCGCTGACGGCGTCGACGGTGTTCGAGGGCTATCACTGGAGCGCGCCGGCGTTCGCCGGCCTTGGTTTGGTGTTGGCGGGCAACGTGCTGGCGTTTCTGCCGGCGCGGGCGCCGGCGCCGGCCGCGGTGGCGGGCTTGGCGGGCAGGGCGTAGGCGCCGCCGGTTTGTTATGGGACGCGGGCGTTTTTCGTAGAATCGGGTTAGCCGGAACGGCGTAACCCGACTGGCGTCGGCAGCGGCTCGGCGGCTACGCCAGCACGCGGCGCAGCCAGGCGCCGATGTCGTCGACTTCTTCGCCGCACAGCGAGTGCTGCATCGGGTAGTCGTGCCATTCGACCTGGTAGCCCAGCGCCTGCAGCGCGTCGCGCGACTGCTCGGCGCGCATCATCGGCACCACCGGGTCGGCGCTGCCGTGCGCCATGAAGATCGGCGTCGCCAGGCTGGCCGCGTGGCGCTCGGCGGCGGCCTTGTCGGCCAGCGGCAGGTAGCCAGACAGGCACAGCATGCCGGCCAGGCGCTCGGGGTGGCGCAGGCCGGTTTGCAGCGTCATCGCGCAACCCTGCGAGAAGCCGGCCAGGACGATGCGTTCGGCCGGGATGCCGCGCGCCTTTTCGCGGGCGATCAGCGCTTCGATCTGCGACTGCGAGGCGCGCAGGCCGCTTTCGTCCTCGCGCCGGGTCAGGTCGGTGGCGACGATGTCGTACCACGAGCGCATTTCGTAGCCGCCGTTGATGGTCACCGGCATCACGCCGGCGTGCGGGAAGACGAAGCGGATGCCCGCCAGGCCGCTCAGGTCCAGTTCCCGTACCAGCGGCACGAAGTCGTTGCCGTCGGCGCCCAGGCCGTGCATCCAGATGACGGCGGCGCCCGGGTTGGGCGCGGTGTCGACTTCAATGTTCTCTAGCAGCATGCTCATCGTTTTTCCTCGGTGGTGGTCGGCGCCGTTCGCAGCGCATTTTTTGGGCGGAAGGCCTTGCAGACGGCCGGGTCGGTTTCCATGTAGGGGCCGCCGATCAGGTCGACGCAATACGGCACGGCGGCGAAGATGCCGCCGACGATCTGTGTGCCGTCGGCGTCCTTCAAACCTTCCAGGGTTTCCTTGATGGCCTTCGGCTGGCCCGGCAGGTTCATGATCAGCGCGGCGTGGTCGGGCGTTTCGCGGATGACCGCGAGCTGGCGCGACAAAATCGCCGTCGGCACGAATCGCAGGCTGATTTGCCGCATCTGCTCGCCGAAGCCCGGCATTTCCTTGCTGCCGACGGCCAGCGTAGCCTCCGGCGTGACGTCGCGCCGGGCCGGGCCGGTGCCGCCGGTGGTCAGCACCAGATGGCAGCGGGCCTGGTCGACCAGTTCGACCAGGGTCGCCTCGATTTGCGCGCGCTCGTCGGGAATCAGGCGCGTTTCGACGCGGAACGGCGTCGTCAGGGCGGCGCCCAGCCAGTCGCGCAGCGCCGGAATGCCCAGGTCCTGGTAGACGCCGCCGCTGGCGCGGTCGGAGATCGACACCAGGCCGATCACCAGTTCATGTTGGTTTGTCATGGTCGTCCTGTCGTAAAAACCACAAAACCGGGCGGTTCCCGGTTTTGTCGTGTGCAGCGGCTGATTCAGTCAACAACCAGCGGCGGGGGCCGGGGGGCGGACCCCGAGGATCCGACCCCCGGCTCCTTGCCGGCGGCTCTTTATTACTCGTCGTCGCGCTCGGCGGCGTCGTCGTCGGACTCGCCGTCTTCATCGTCGCCGCCCTTGCCGCCGGCGGTTTTCTTGGCCACTTGCTTGAGGATCTGGAAGATTTCGCGGTAGGCCTTCGGCGGCTTGTTCTCGGCCTGCTCCTTGCGGGCGTTGCGGATCAGGGTGCGCAGTTGCTGCACGTCCAGTTCCGGGTTCTCCGACAGCAGCACCGTCAGCGCCTTGTCGTCCGTCAGCAGCTTCTCGCGGCGGCGCTCCATCGCGTGCATCGCCGCGGTGTCGGCCTTCGACAAGCCCTTCCAGCTGTCGATGGTGCGCTGGACCGCGGCCAGTTCGGCCTCGTCCAGGGTGCGCATCTTCTTGCCGACGAATTGCAACTGGCGGCGGCGGCCCTCGTGGTCCTTGATCAACTGGCAGGCGAGGATGGCGTCGCGCACGTCCTCCGGCAAGGGCACCCGCTTGACGCGGTCGCGCGCTTCGTTGACCAGCTCTTCGCCCAGCTTTTGCAGGACGGTCATTTGACGCTTGAGCTCGGATTTCGACGGACGGTCGTATTCCTGTTCGAATTCGGAGGATTGGAAGCCGCAAGCTCCCCGGTTTGGATTTGGCATGATGTGTCGATTTGGCGTGCGGCCATATCTGTAAACTGTAAACGACTGCTATGATAACTGTTTTAGCGGTCATCCGAAGAAAACACCTCATGAACGATTCCGTATTTACCCACACGCAGGACCAATTGAAGCAACTTGCGCGCGATGTGTTGTCTTTTGCGCGGGAGAAGGGCGGCACCGACGCCGCCGTCGAAATCAGTGAAGGCGGTGGGCTCTCGGTCTCGGTGCGCAAGGGCAAGATCGAGACGATCGAGCAGAACAAGGACAAGGGCATGGGCGTGACGGTGTTCGTCGGCCAGAAGCGCGGCAACGCCAGCACCTCGGACTTTTCGCCGGCGGCGCTGCGCGCCACCGTCGACGCGGCCTACAACATCGCCCGCTTCACCGCCGACGACGACTGCGCCGGCCTGGCCGACGCCGACATGCTGGAAATGGCGCCGCGCGACCTGCAACTGTTCTACCCGTGGCTAATCTCGGCCGAGGAGGCGGTGGCGCTGGCGCAGCGCGCCGAGGCGGCCGCCTTCGCGGTCGACCCGCGCATCAGCAACAGCGAGGGCGCCGGCGTGCATGTGCAGCAGTCGCACTTCGTGTCGGCCAACTCGCGCGGCTTCATCGGCGGCTACCCGTTCTCGCGCCATACGCTGTCGGTGGCGCCGATCGCCGGCAAGGGCGCCAAGATGCAGCGCGACGACTGGTACTCGTCGGTGCGCGACCCGGCCAAGATGGCCGCGCCGGAAGCGGTCGGCCGCTACGCCGCCGAGCGCGCGCTGTCGCGCCTGAACGCGCGCAAGCTCGACACCCGCACCTGCCCGGTGCTGTTCGAGGCGCCGCTGGCGGTCGGGCTGCTGGGCGCCTTCGTACAGGCGACCTCGGGCGGCGCGCTGTACCGCAAGTCGACCTTCCTGCTGGACTCGCTCGGCACGCAGGTGCTGCCGTCGCACATCCAGATCGTCGAAGACCCGCACATTCCCGGCGGCGTCGGCTCGGCGCCGTTCGACGAGGAGGGCGTCAAGACCCAGCGCCGCGACGTCGTCAAAAACGGCGTGGTGCAGGGCTATTTCCTGTCGACCTACTCGGCGCGCAAGCTGGGCATGCAAACGACCGGCAACGCCGGCGGCTCGCACAACCTGTCGCTGACGTCGAGCAAGACCAAGCGCGGCGACGACTTCGTGGCGATGCTCAAGAAAATGGGCACCGGCCTGCTGGTCACAGAACTGATGGGCCAGGGCACCAACTACGTCACCGGCGACTACTCGCGCGGCGCGTCCGGCTTCTGGGTCGAGAACGGCGTGATCCAGTACCCGGTCGAGGAAATCACCATCGCCGGCAACATGAAGGACATGCTGCGCCAGATCGTCGCCGTCGGTTCCGACGTGCTGCTGCGCGGCACCAAGCAGACCGGCTCGATCCTGATTGAAAACATGGTCATCGCCGGCGGCTAAGCGCCGAAGCCGGCGGCGCAATACGCCGTCGCCCCACGGGCGGCGGCGTATTGCGCCGCCGCCGCATATTTTCGTTGCACGCAAGGTCTCCCGCCTCTACACTAGTCCCAGCATATTGCATGCTGTAACGTTTTTTTAGTGACGTAAAACTTCGGGAGACACACAAATATGGAACGTCGTTCCTTTCTAAAAAAAACCGCAGTGGGCGCATCGGCCGGCGCCATCGCGGCGCCGGCGCTGGCCCAAGCGCTACCGACCATTAACTGGCGCCTGGCGTCGAGCTTTCCGAAATCGCTGGACACCATTTACGGCGCGTCGGACACCTTCATCAAACGCATCTCCGAGCTGACCGGCGGCAAGTTCAACATCCGCGCGTTCGCGGCCGGCGAAATCGTGCCGGGCCTGCAAGTGATGGACGCGGTCCAGGCCGGCACCGTCGAATGCGGCCACAGCGCCTCCTACTACTACTTCGGCAAAGACGCCACCTTCGCGTTCGACTGCGCGGTGCCGTTCGGCCTGACCTCGCGCCAGCACACCGCCTGGTACGACCAGGGCGGCGGACGCGAGCTGACGCGCGAATTCTTCAAGGGCTACGGCATCGTCAATTTCCTGGGCGGCAACTCCGGCACCCAGATGGGCGGCTGGTTCCGTAAAGAAATCAAATCGGTGGCCGACCTGAAGGGCACCAAAATGCGCGTCGGCGGCTTCGCCGGGCGCGTGCTGGAACGCCTCGGCCTGGTGCCGCAGCAACTGGCCGGCGGCGACATCTATCCGGCGCTGGAAAAGGGCACGATCGACGCGGCCGAATGGGTCGGCCCGTACGACGATGAAAAGCTCGGCTTCTTCAAGGTCGCGCCGTATTACTACGCGCCGGGCTGGTGGGAAGCGGGCGCCTCGTTCTCGTTCTACGTCAACATCAAGGAATGGGAAAAGCTGCCGAAGGAATACCAGGCGGCGGTCGAAGTGGCGTCGTACGAAGCCCACGTCGTGATGCAGGCCGAATACGACGCGAAAAACCCGGCGGCGCTGGCGCGGCTGCTGAAAAGCGGCGTCAAGCTGCGCAACTTCCCGAAAGACGTGATGGACGCCTGCTACAAGGCGGCCACCGACGTCATGAACGAAGAAGCGGCGAAGAACGCCAAGTTCAAGAAAATCTACGAGCCGTGGAAGCGTTTCCGCCAGGACCAGAACCAATGGGCCTCGGTTGCCGAGGCAACCATGCAAAACTACCTGATCAACGCCGGCCGCAAATAAGCCGGATTGCTCCCCAAAAAAACCCGCGGATTGCGGGTTTTTTTTGACGACGCCGCGCCGTCGGCCATCGCCGTCAGCGTTTCGCCGTCGCTAGCATTACACCAAAGAAGACCAGCGTGCCACCGCCGACTTTGTTCACCACCAGCCCGCCTTTTTCCGAAGTCAGCCACGTCTTTGCCTTGGACGCAAAGAAGGCGTACATGAAATGAATCCCTATCAGCAGCGCGCTGAAAGTCAATACCAGAAATGAAAACTGGGTCCCGTAAGCGGCGGACGGGTCGATGAACTGCGGGAAGACTGACAGAAAGAAAAAAATCGATTTGGGATTCGTCACCTGCAGCGACAGGCCTTCCGCGAAGCGCCGCCGCATGCTCACTTCACGCGGCGCCAATTCGTGAAACTGGAAGGGTGGCGCGCGCCACAGCCGCACGCCCAAGTAAACAAGGTAGCCGGCACCGATAAATTTGATCACCGTGAAGGCGAGGGCGGAAGTCGCTAGGACGAGACCCAAGCCGGTGGCGGAAATCCCGGCCACGATCACGATGCCAAAGGCCAGCCCCATAATGCCGCTAACGGTGCCACGGAAGCCCTCGCGCAAGGAATTGGTCAGCGTCATGATCACGCCCGGACCCGGGCTCAGGATGGTCATCGTCGCCATGATGAGGAAAAGGGCGTAAAGCTTCATGTTCATGTTTATCCTATAGAAAAAACCGCCGATATCAACGCTTGCCCGCCCTCGGGTGGCGGGCCAACGCCACCCCAACCCTTGCGCCTAGTTACCCACGGCTTCCAGGAGTTTCTGGTTGATCTCCGAGATATCCGCCACGCTTTGCGCAGTGGAGCGGCTTCTCGTCTCAAACGCAACCAGGCCGCGCCATCCGCACTTTAAGATCTCGTCAATAATGGCGTCATAATCCAAAGTGCCTTCACCGATGCCAAAGTGCTGGTCTTGAACGCCGTTGTTGTTGCTGAACGATATCCCTTTAATTCGGTGGTGGTGCTTTCTGATGACGTCGACAGGGTTGCCGTCGCAAATATTCTCATGGCCGATGTCGAGGAACATGAAAACGTTTTGATTGTCCTTTAAGTTATCAAAAATATAAGCATATTCATCAAAGTTGGTGAAGATGTAGTGGAACGGCCGGTAGTTCTTGTAGTTGGAAAGATTCTCCAAGTAGATATCCACACCTTTGTCCGCAGCGTATTCGGCTAGCTCCGTCACGGATTTCAAGTAGTTGTCCAGCGCAATTTTTTTTGCCTGAACCACCATTTTTGGCTCGACAATGCAGCCGCCGTGCGCGATCAACGGCGCTTTGATTTTGGCGCAAATATCTATTTCTTTTTTTACATAGGCGACTGCGGCGACCCGGAATACATCGACGTCGCTGGCGAGGGGCGCCTTGAAATTCCCGTGGAAGATGGGCTGGACGCGGGTCTTCCGGATCAGCGTGTTCAAGTTGTCAATCCGCTCGTCGGTCCAATCGTCGACCATCTCGCCGATCAAACTGGCGTCCAGATACCAATGCGTGCATCCCGACTCAAACGCGACATTGATTCCGTCCTCCGCCCTCAGATATTTTTGATGCGCGATGCCGCTGGCGAAAGAAATTGAATCGTCAAACATGGCGCTATTCTGCGTAACCATAATCAATTACCTCAAAAAAAAGTTAAAATTCTAAAAGTATAAAATCGGATTTTGTCAAATCGCAGTCAGGGCAGTTCCAGCCGTCTGGGATGTCGGTCCACAGCGTTCCTGGTGCGATTCCATATGCCGATAATCCAACTTCCTCGTCATAGATAAACCCGCAATCCACGCACATATACTTCTTCATAGTTGACTAATTAATGGGAGGTTGATGGAGGAAATGATGGAGCATTCCCCCGCAAGTGAGAAAGGATCTTGGATCGGCTGGTAAGATACAAGGGACCACTGGCGTCGAAATCGCCGGTGATTCAAGCTGCCCACATGCGGACGCGCAGTGTAGCATGTGTACAAATAGCAAATGTTATTTTTTAATTAAAATTATTTGCGGTTTGTTTTTAATCAATTGTTGATTGAAAAATAGTTGACGCTGCGACCGGGCCGCTATATGCCGGCCGCCGGGGTGGCGGGCGGGGAAGCGGCAACGCCGAACCAGCTGATCAAGGCCCCCCTTCCATGTAGTAACAGGTGCCGCCGACCGTGTGCTCGATCTCGGACAAGCGCGTCAGGAACTGCTGCCACAGCGGCGGCAGTCGCTCGGCGATATTGTTTTTCTCCGAGTCGGCGCCGAAGAAGCTGGTGCGCATGCCGACCAGGTGCATCCGCGCCTGCGCGTAGATTTCCTGCTCGGCGCTGACGCCGTGCTTGATGTGCGCCAGGTAGTCCTGGTCGAACCTGGCCTTGGGCTGTCGTCGGCTTCAACGGCGATGTCGATGATCCGCCTATCCGTGTTCAGCAGCAGCTCCAGCGCCCGCGCCAGCCGGCGCGAGCGGATGTGGTCCTTGACGGTGTCGCCCGTCAAACCCTTGAACATGCGCTGGAAATGCCACGGGCTCATGCCCGACTCGCGCGCCACCGCGCCGATGGCGATGGGCGGGGCGAGATGGCCTTCGATGTAGTCGACGCCGCGCTGGATGTGACCGAGATAGTTCATGTGCTCTCCTAAGTGAACACATGATAAGGGAGGCGCCGGGCCGGCTTTTGATATTTTGTGCTGGTTTACGGCGCGCCCGCTGCCGCCTCAGTGGCCGCGCGACGGGTTGGCGCGTCGGCCAAGCACGATGTGCAGCACCGTCAAGGCGCCCAGCGCCAGGCCGACGACCCAGTGCAGCGCCGACCACAGCGGCCGGTCGCTTTCGCCGGCCAGGTAGTAGAGCCCGAAGCCGCTGACGACCAGCAGCGCGAACGTGGCGATCATGGCCCAGCCCGACGCCAGGTTGCGGCCCGCCTTGAGGGCGCGGCGGATGTGGGCGTTCATCAGGCTGCCGAGGAAAAACAGCGTGACCATGGCGGCGGCGCCGTGCGTCTTCATCGCCCATGGCTCCAGCGGATGGATGGTTTCGCCGAATTGGCCGGGAGCGCGCAGACAGTAGCGCGCCAGCAGCCAGGCGACGCCGCTGGCGAACAGCGCCGCGCAACTAAGGTAGACGCAGCGGCGGTGCCAGCGCTCCAGCCGCAGGTTGACGTGGTGGCGGGCGTGGGCGGCGGTGGCGGGTTTGGTCGAAGGCATGGGGCCGATTATAAGGGTTGGCCGGTGTTGTACGGCGAATGGCTGTGGCGGACGTCCCGCTCACAGTATCAGCGCGCTGGCGCCGAAGGCCGCCAGCGCCGGGTGGCGCGGGTCGCCGCTGGCCAGCACCACCTTGGTCAGCGCGTCGGCCACGGCGCAACTGGCCGCGCGCACCGAGGCGCTGGCGGCGCTGCCCATCGGCCGGCCGTCGCGGCCGTCGACCAGCGCGCCGACCCGCACGCCGTCCTTCATCCCGGCCGAGAAGTAGCTGGCCGAGGTGGCCATCGCCGCGTCGCCCAGCAGCAGTTCCAGCGCCGCCGATTGCGGCCGCCGCGGCGCGCGCAGCGCCACCACGAACGGCGCCTCGCCGAGCACGCGCAGGTCGCCGCCGGCGTTGACGCAGGCCGAGCGCACGCCGGCGCCGGCCAGCGCGGCGACTGCCAGGTCGACCGCGTAGCCCTTGGCGAGGCCGCCCAGGTCGATCCAGCCGGGCGCCAGCTTGCGCACCCCGCCGCCGCGCTCGCAGCGCAACACCGCCAATTCGGGCTGGTAGCGCGGCGCCGCGCCCGGCGGCGCCGGCAGTTGTTCCCACGCCACCAATTGCGGCGCGCAGGCGATATTGAAGATGCCCTCCGAGGCGGCGGCCACCCGCTGCGCCAGTTCCAGCACGCGCCGGGTGTGCGGGTGCACCTCGACGAGCGCGCCGGGCGGCGCGCGGTTCAGGCGCGCGACGTCGCTGGCGTCGTCGTGAAAACTCATCAGGCGGTGCACCAGCGCGACCTCGGCGAAGGCCAGCGCGGCCGCGGCGTGCGCCTCGGCCGCCGGCAGCGGGTCGGCGACGCGGATGTCGACCAGCGTGCCCAACCAGGGCTGGGCCCGCCGTATCATTTTTTCAGCATCACCTGGGCGATCGCGGCGATGCGCCGCACGCCGTCGGTGACGTGGCTGGCCGACAACGTGGCGCCGCTGATGTTGGCGACGCCGTCGCCGATGGCCAGCCCGGCCGGCGCGCTCTTGCCGACGAATTGCCGGCGCCAGGCCGGGTTGCGGATCTCGCCGCCGTGGCTTTCGCGGTAGGTCAGGATTTCCACCTGGCGCACGCTGGCGTCGAGGTTGACGCCGACCGCGTACGAGATCAGCTCGAACTTGCCGACGACGTCGTCGAGGATCAGGTAGCCGATCGCGGAGTCGGCCTTGTAGGCGCCGAACACGCGCCAGTTGACCGAGCGCGCCGGCAGGGCGCAGAGTTTTTCGATGTCCCGCATCTGCGCCGCGCTCAGCGCCAGGTTCTGTTCGCGGAAGGCGCTCGCCTCGGGGAACACCAGGCGCTGCGCCTGTTCCAGGGTGAGGTATTGGGTGGCGAAGGCGGGCGCGCTGGCCGCGCCGGCCGCCAACGCGGCCAGGTGCAGGGTTTTCATCATGCCCGGATTTTAATACGAAAAGCCGACGCCCAGGTTGAGGCGGTCGCGCGAGCTGTCTTCGCTAAATTTCTGGTAGTCGGCCTTGAGCACCACGCCTTCGCCCACGCGCAGGTTGGCGCCGATGGTGCCGACCTTCTCGTCGCTGGCGGCGGTGATGCCCAGGCCCGGTGGCACGCCGGAGAGGCGCTTGGCGGTGTTGAACCGCTCGTAGCGCAGGAACGGGCTGAGCGTGTAGTCGCCGGCCTTCAGCAACTGGTAGGCCGCCTGCAGGTACCAGCCGGCGAAGGCGCTCGGCACCGGGTTGGGCTGGCCGAAGTTGGCCTCGTTGAGGGCGGCGGTGTGGCTGATCTGGCCGCGCGCGTACAGCGCCGACAGGTCCCAGCGGCCCGGCGTGTAGCGCCCGTGCAGGTCGAGCAGCGTGATACGGGCGTTCGGCGCGGCGAAATCGGCCGACTTGTGGCCGGCCTTGCCGGTGAAGAGCGAGCCGCCCAGCAGCAGGCCGGGCACGCCGCGCCAGTTCAGCGCGCCGTGCACGCTCAGGTCGCGCGACTTGGCCAGCATGCCTTCCTGGTGGATGCTGCCCAGCGGCGATTCGCGCCCCTCGCCGTCCGCGTCGTAGCCCCAGCCGCCCAGATTGAAGCCGGTGGTGACGCCGGCGTCCCAGCTCAAGGCGTTGGCGAATTCGCCCGACAGGCCCAGGCCGACTTCGCGCCAGGTGGTCGGAATGATCGCCGTCTCGACGAAGTTGCGTTCGACGCCGTAATACGCGGTCGGTTCGTGGTTGGTGTTGAGCAGGCCGACCGGCATCAGGAACAGGCCGGCCTTGCCGCGCATGCCGTTGCCGAATTCGCGTTCGACGTACAGCTGTTCGACTTCGACCTCGCCGCTGTCGTCCTTGGAGACGACGGCGTGCTCCAATTCGAACTCGCCGACCACCTTGGTCTTGTCGTCGAAGCGGTGCTGGACGCCGATCACGGCGCGCCGCACGTCGCTCTGGGCCGCGCTGGCGTCCTTGCTCGGGCGGTTGTAGTTGATCTCGCCGTAGCCGGTGATCACGGTGGCGGGGGCGGACGGGCCGGCGGCGTCCGCCGCGCCGGCCGGCGCGCGGGCCGGCGTTGCGGCCTGCGCCGCCAAGGTTTGCTGGCGCTGCTCGACGGCGTCGGTCTTCCTGGCGCTGGCGCGCAGTTCCAGCTTCAACTGTTCCAGCTCGGCGGCCATTTTTTCAATCCGCTGCAGCAGTTCGGCTTCGCCGGCGGCGGCGCCCGGCGCGGCGCCCAGGAATGCGGCGGCGATAGCGGCGGCGATCAGGTTTTTGTTCATCATATTGGTTCTCTTTGAAGTAAGGGGTTAGGGGGCCAGGTAGCCGTCCGTGAGGGTGCCGAGGAATTTCACGACGTCGCCGATTTCGCTCTCCGTCAGCGCCGGCGCCATGCCGGGGCGGCGGTTGTACGGGCCTTCGACGACGTTGACGTTGGCGCGGTATTGCGGCGGCAGGTCGTTGAATTTGTCCACCGCGCCGTCGGCGCCAAGCGGATACCATTCCTCGGGATTGGTATCGCGGCGCACGTAAAAGCGCAGCACCTCGGTCAAGTCGCTGAAGGCGCCGTTGTGGAAGAAGGCCGTGCGGGTGGCGACGTTGCGCAGCGTCGGCACCTTGAACGCGCCGCACAGGTCGGCGCGGGCGGCGAGGTCGCCGCGGTCCGGGCCGCACAGGCCCAGGTCGAAGTAGGCCGGGTCGAGCGTGGCGGCGAGGCGCTTGTTGCGCGGCACGCCCAGGTTGTCGAAGCTGAAGTCGGTGAACAGCGGCGGCGCGCCGTCGGCGCCGCGGGCGCTGGCGTGGCAAGCGGCGCAATTGCCCTTGCCCGGATTGTTGAACAAGGCCAGGCCGCGCATTTCCGCGTCGTCCAGTTTGGTTTTACCGGCCAGGAACAGGTCGTATTTCGAATCGTAAGGGTGGAAGGCCGGGTCCTCCTTCTGGAACTGCTGCAGCGCGAAGGTAAGCCGGGCGAAGGCCTGGTCGGCGTTGTCGAGGATGGCGGCGCCGAACACTTGGCGGAACTGCTCGGCGTAGGCCGCGCGCCGCAGGCGGGCGAGCACCTCGTCCTTGTTGGCGTTGGCCATTTCGTGGGCCGCCAGGAAGGGCCGCTCGGCCTGCTCGGCCAGCGAGCGGGCGCGGCCGTCGCGGTCGAGGCCGCCGGTCGGGGTGCCGTCCTTGGCAAAGAAAAACGCCGGGTTCAAGTCCAGGTAGCGTAGCGACGGCGAGGTGCGGAAACCCTGCACGTCGCCGTTCGGGCCGCCCAGCTGGGCCGCCAGCTTGTCGCTCGGGGCGTGGGCGTTGGCGGGGTTGTGGCAAGTGGCGCAGGATTGCTTGCCGGACGCCGACAGCGACTGGTCGCTGAAGATTTTTTCGCCCAGGGCGGCGGCTTGGCTCAGGGCGCCGGCCGGGGCGGGCGCCGGGGTCGGCGCGGCGTCGTCGCCGCCGCCGCAGGCGGACAGGCCGAGCGCCAGCGCGAAGGCGGCGGCGCGGGATAACGCCGAGGAGCGCGCGGAGGGCCGGGCGGTTGTGCTGTTTGTCATTGCGTCGATATCGATATAAAAGGTGCGGTAAAAGGTGCGCCCAGGCGCAAATGCGAATGATTATAATTTCTAATTCGTATTGCCGCAATTCGGCCGTATGAACCAGGTCGGGGAGGGGTGGGCAAATGGCGGGCGCGCGCGGCGCCGGAATGGCTGGGAAGTGGCGGGGAAAGGGCTGGCCCCATAGCGCGGGCGGGGGCTGGACCGGTGGCGCGGCGGGCGCGGCCGGGGTAAAGCGCGGGTGTTGTATTTTTACAAATGGCGGGCGCCCACCGTGGCGCCGCGCGGGCGGCGGGCGCGATCCGGCCCTGTGCCCGCAGCGGGCCGCCCCGCCCCGGGGGCTTGCGTTGCCGGCTGACGCCGCGCGCACCCGGCCGCCGGCGCCACGCCCCTCGGCGCTCGCCCGCTTATTGCGCCGCGCGCAGCGTTTGCAGGATGGGTTGCAGGATGGCTTGGCCGAGGCGCACGCTGCGCGGACCGCTCCAGCCCGCTTGCGGGTCGGGGTCGTTGGCGTTGTCCTTGAACGGCATCTCCAGGGTCAGCGCCAGGCAGCCGAAGGCGTGCGTGATGTGCGGCGAGCCCATCGTCAGCACTTCCGGCGTGAACGGCGCGTCCGGGTAGCCGACCGCGTCCTGGAAGTCCGGGCTGGCGATCTTGAAGTCGGCGATGAAGCGGTCCTGCTCGGCCTTTTGCGCCGGCGTGAAGGTTTCCAGCGCGTCGCTGCCGGCCACGAACACGTACGGCAGGCCCTCGTCGCCGTGGATGTCGAGGAACAAGTCGCAACCGACCTCGTGCATTTTGTTCTTGACCACGAACACTTCCGGGCTGCGCTCCATGCTCGGCGTCATCCATTCGCGGTTCAGGTTGGCGCCGACGGCGTTGGTGCGCAGGTTGCCGCGCACCGAGCCGTCCGGGTTCATGTTCGGCACCACATAGAACACGGCGTCCTTGAGCAACTGGCGGGCGAACGGGTTGGCGTTGTCGAGCAGGGCGTCGAGCATGCCCTCGACGAACCATTCGGCCATCGTCTCGCCCGGATGCTGGCGCGCGATGACCCACACCTTGTTGGCGGCGTCGGGGTTGCCGACCACCAGCAGGTTCATGTCGCGCCCCTCGACGCTGCTGCCCAGGTCGAGCATTTTCACCAGCGGCGACGCCTGCGCGTTGTCGAGCAGGGCCAGGTGGCGGTCCCACGGGTACGGTTCGAAGTAGGCGTAGTAGACGCTGTCCTCTTCCGGCGTGTGCTCGATGGTCATGACGCTGCCGTCGTAGCTGGTCGGCACGCGGAACCAGGTTTCGCGGTCGTAGCTGGCGACGGCCTGGTAGTCGACCCAGCCGTCCGGGTAGGCGGCCTTGCCGGCGTTCAGGAAACGCATCGTGCACGGCTCGGCCTGCGCGCCCTGCAGGCGGAAGTAGAACCATTGGATGATGTCGGCGTGCGTATCCTTGCGGATGTTCAGTTCGATGGCGTGCGGCGCGTCGGCGCGCACGACGTCGATCGCGCCGGCGTCGAATTGGTGGCTGATTTTGATGGACATGGGGAAGTTCCTGTTAAATTTTAGTACGCTAGGTATCGCATCAATGTGCAATGACTTCATGATACTTGTTTTGCCAGTGTTGTAGAAATTGCGCATCAGGATTTGCGCTATTGCCAGCGCGCGGCGCGGCCCCTACACTAGAGCGGTGAATGACAGGCTTGTTATTTATGCATTTCCGACAATAAAAAACCTCCGGAGACTTTGATATGGAACGTCGTTCTTTCTTGAAAAAAGCAGCGGTCGGCGCCTCCGCCGGCGCGGCCATCGCCGCGCCGGCGCTGGCGCAGAGCGGGCATCCCGCCGTCAGCTGGCGCCTGGCGTCGAGCTTCCCGAAAACGCTGGACACCATTTTCGGTTCGGCCGACCAGT
Organism: Janthinobacterium sp. CG_23.3; assembly: GCF_046115965.1. Lineage (NCBI taxonomy): Bacteria > Pseudomonadati > Pseudomonadota > Betaproteobacteria > Burkholderiales > Oxalobacteraceae > Janthinobacterium > Janthinobacterium sp. CG_23.3. Next base: position 24,141 of record NZ_JBJXIB010000051.1, read on the forward strand.
TCGTGAAGCGCGTCGCCGCGCTGACCGGCGGCAAATTCCAGATCCGCCAGTTCGCCGCCGGCGAAATCGTCCCCGGCCTGCAGGTGATGGACGCGGTCCAGGCCGGCACCGTGGAAATGGGCCACACGCCGTCCTACTATTACTTCGGCAAGGACCCGACCTTCGCCTTCGATTGCGCGGTGCCGTTCGGCCTGACCTCGCGCCAGCAGACGGCGTGGATGGACCAGGGCGGCGGACGCGAGCTGATGCGCGAGTTCTTCAAGGGCTACGGCATCATCAATTTCTTCGGCGGCAACACCGGCACGCAAATGGGCGGCTGGTATCGCAAGGAAATCAAGTCGGTCGCCGACATCAAGGGCTTGAAGATCCGCATCGCCGGTTTCGCCGGCCGCGTGATGGAGCGCATGGGCGCGGTGCCGCAGCAGATTCCGGCCGGCGACATCTACACGGCGCTGGAAAAAGGCACGATCGACGCGGCCGAGTGGGTCGGCCCGTACGACGACGAGAAGCTGGGCCTGGTCAAGGTGGCGCCGCATTACTATTCGCCGGGCTGGTGGGAGGCCGGGCCGCAGCTGTCGTTCTACATCAACATCAAGGAATGGGAAAAGCTGCCGAAGGAATACCAGGCGGCGATCGAGGTGGCCAGCTACGAGTGCCACGTCGTCATGCAGGCCGACTACGACGCCAAGAATCCGGCTGCGCTGGCGCGGCTGATGAAGAACGGCGCCAAGCTGCACAATTTCTCGAAGGACATCATGGACGCCGCCTACAAGGAGTCGAACGCGGTGATGGAGGAGGAGGCCGGCCGCAACGCCAAGTTCAAGAAGGTCTACGAGCCGTGGAAACGCTTCCGCCAGGACCAGAACCAGTGGGCCTCGGTGGCCGAGGCGACGATGCAGAACTATCTGATCGGCATTGGCCGCAAGTAGGCCCGCCTGCCGGCTACAAGGACCAGGCCGGGCCTGGTCGTTCGCGCCGGCGGCATGCGCCAGCGCAAGCGCGCGCCCCTTCAGTTTGCTATGTTCGATGGTGACCGCGCGCGCCGTGCGCCGGTTTGCCCGGGCCGGCGCGCGGCCCATCGAAGCGGAGCCGAGCATGGACAAGGGGCACGAGCACGTCAAGCAGCTGGAACAGAAAATCGACGCGCTCAGCGACGCGCTGGCGCGCCTGGGGCAGGGCGCGACGCTAAAGGAATTGCTGCGCATCATACGTTTTCCCGGCTACACCACGCCGGCCGAGTTCGTCTTCAACGGCGCCATCCTCGACGCCATGCAGGCGCAGGTCGACGCGCTCGACAAGCTGGGCCAGGACTTGCTGGCCGGCGCCAAGCTGGTGGTGAAGGACGCCGGCGTGGAACTGTAGCGGGCCGGCGGCGCTGGAAACCAAGCCAAGACGGGGAGCCGGGGTCAAGTCTTCTGGCCTTGGCGCGAGGGGGCGGACCCCGGGCTTACGCCTTTGGTGTCGACGACTCCGGCGCCGAAGCCACCGCTATTGCTGCGGCGTATTTTTTTCTGGGCGCGCCCGACGAAACCGATTACACTGCTAGGTTGTCAATACACCCGGGAGTGGGCATGGTTTGGTCGCGTTGCTGCCTGTGCGCCGCACTGTTGTTGCCCGCGCACGCGCAGGCCCTCAAGCTGCGCCTGTGCGTCGACGCCCGGCCGCACCCGCCGTTCCTGACGCCCGACGGCGGCGGCTCGGTCGGTGCGCTGGTCAAGGCCGCGGCGGCCGAGGCCGGCGTCGGGCTGGAGCTGTACCACGCGCCGGTGACGCGCTGCCGCGAGGAGATCCGCGCCGGCCTGGCCGACGGCTATCCCAGCGCATCGTACACGCCGACCTGGCGCGAGCTGCTCGACTATCCAATGAAGAAGGGCCGCCCGGACCCGGGCCGCGCGGTGCTGTTCGTGCGCGTGCTGGCGTACCAGCGCAGCGGCGGCGGCGTCGGCTGGGACGGCCGGCATTTCAGCAAGCTGAGCACCCCGGTGCTGGTCAGCTACGGCAGCGTGATGATCGGCGACCGCCTGGCCGCGATCCGGCAGCCGAGCGACGCCACCGGCAAGAACCTGGAGGTCAATTTCACCAAGCTGGCGGCCGGCCGCGGCGACGTCGCGCTCGGCTGGGAGAACGACGGCCAGGCCTTGCTGGAGAAGCTGGAATTCGCCGGCAAGGTGGAGCCGCTGGCGCTACCGTTCGCCGAGGAAATGTTCTACCTCGGCCTGTCGAAGCGCTTCGTCCAGGCCAACCCCGCCGCGGCCGAGCAGTTGTGGGCGGCGATCGGCCGCATCAAAAACCCCGCGAGCGCCGCCGACGCCGCCAAGACCCGCTAGCGCAGGCCGCCGAAACGCTGGTAAAACGCCTCCTCGGCCGGCGCGGCGCGCTCGTCCTCGCGCCGCAGCGTCGCCATCAGGTGCCCCTCGGCGCCGGTGTAGACCAGCCGGTACAGCGCGCGCGCCAGCTCGTAGGCGGCGCTGCCCGGCCACTGCGCCGGCAGCAGCTCCAGCGGCAGTTGCGGGTCGTGCAGCTGGACCCGGCGGTAGGCGTGGATCAGCAGCAGACGGATGACGAAGGCTTGCTCGGGCGCCACCGGGGCCGCCCGCAGCAGCGCCAGCAGCGGCTGGAACTGCGCGCTGAACTGTTCGTAACCGCGCGTCACGGCGGACAGGTCCCAGCCTTCGGCGACCATGTCGCGCAGCGGCCGCAGCGGCACGCCCGGCAGCTCGGTGGCGCGGCAGACGTACAGCTTGCCCTGCACGCCGTTGCGGCTGAGGATCTCTTCGAGCACCTCGGCGTCGGCGCCGGGGTGGCCGAAGATGCCCGGCGCGATCACGCTATACCCTTCCCACAGCAATTCCTTGCGCAGCGCGCCGCGCTCGGCCGCGGCGATGTTGCCGCCCGAGCCGATGATGATGGTCCAACTGCCGTCCCAGTGCGCCGCCAGCGGCGCGTAGATGCGCCGGTAGGCGCGCGCGAAACGCCGCCGCGCCGCCGGCATGATCGCGTAGGCGCTGCGGCGGCCGTCGCGTTGCGCCCCCAGCCAGCCCTCCTGCGCCAGGCGGAACACGCTGGTGCGCAACAGCCGGTCGTTGACGCCGAACGGCGCCAGCAGTTCGATCAGGCTGCCCAGCCAGACGACGCCGCCGTGCGGCACGATGGCGTCGCCGAAGATCGTCATCACCAGCGACTTCGAGCGCGGCGGGTCGGCCGCCAGAAAGTCGCTGATCCATTCGGTGCTGGTGCTGTCGCTCATCGGGCCCTTTGCGCAATCGCGCGTTCACATTCGAAGAAAGCAGGAGTTTACTTTGCCCTTGCATCGGCGCAGCATTATTTTTGCACGCGGCGCCGCAAACGTGCGCACGGGATACGGAATCTGTAAATGATTCAAATCAAGTGTATTCAAATATAATTTTGTATCGTATTATCCGTTCATCGCGTGTGCCTCGCCGCGCACAAAAACCGACTTGGAGAGTGGTCATGTACGCACAAATGGTTGAAACCGGTCTGAAGAACGTACGTTCGGCCGACGACATGGGCGCCGACGAACTGGCCTTCCAGGCCCGCATCGACGCCGGCATCAAGATCGAGGCAAAGGACTGGATGCCCGACGCCTACCGCAAGACGCTGATCCGGCAAATTTCCCAGCACGCCCATTCGGAAATCGTCGGCCAGCTGCCCGAGGGCAACTGGGTGACGCGCGCGCCGACGCTGAAGCGCAAATCGATCCTGCTGGCGAAGATCCAGGACGAGGCCGGCCACGGCCTGTACCTGTACAGCGCCGCCGAGACGCTGGGCGTGTCGCGCGACGAACTGCTCGCCGCGCTGCATTCGGGCAAGGCCAAGTATTCCAGCATCTTCAACTACCCGACCTTGAGCTGGGCCGACATGGGCGCCGTCGGCTGGCTGGTCGACGGCTCGGCCATCATCAACCAGATCCCGCTGTGCCGCTGCTCGTACGGGCCGTACGCCCGCGCCATGATCCGCGTCTGCAAGGAGGAATCGTTCCACGCGCGCCAGGGCTACGACATCATGATGAGCCTGTGCAAGGGCTCGCCGGCGCAAAAAGCCATGGCGCAGGACGCGCTGAACCGCTGGTGGTGGCCGACGCTGATGATGTTCGGCCCGTCCGACGCCGAGTCCGTCAACAGCGCCCAGTCGGCGCAGTGGCGCATCAAGCTGTTTTCCAACGACGAGCTGCGCCAGCGCATGGTCGACCAGACCGTGCCGCAAATCGACTACCTGGGCCTGACCGTGCCCGACCCGGATTTGAGATTCAACGCCGAGACCGGCCACTACGAGTTCGGCGAGATCGACTGGTCCGAGTTCCACAACGTCTTGAAGGGCAACGGCCCGTGCAACAAGGAGCGCCTGCAAACCCGCGTCAAGGCCTACGAGGACGGCGCCTGGTTCCGCGACGCGCTGCTGGCCTACGCCGACAAACACGCCGGCGCCAAAGCGGCGGCCTGACAAGACCAATACAGATAAGGGGATATTCATGAGCAAAGAATGGCCATTGTGGGAAGTCTTCATCCGCAGCCAGCACGGCCTGGCGCACAAGCACGTCGGCAGCCTGCACGCGTCCGACGCCGAAATGGCGGTCAACAACGCGCGCGACGTCTACACCCGCCGCAACGAGGGCGTCAGCATCTGGGTGGTGCGCGCCGCCGACATCGTCGCCAGCAGCCCGGGCGACAAGGGCGCGCTGTTCGAGCCGTCCAACAGCAAAGTGTATCGCCACCCGACCTTCTTCCCGATGCCGGAAGAAGTCAAAAACCTGTGACGCGCGGAGACCGTGATCGTGGATGATAAAGTCAATTACCTGCTGCGCCTGGGCGACAACGCGCTGATCTTGAGCCAGCAGCTGTCGCAGCTGTGCGGCAAGGGCCCGGCGATGGAAGAGGACATGGCGCTGACCAACGTCGCGCTCGACCTGCTGGGCCAGACCCGCCTGTGGCTGGACTACGCCGGCGAACTCGAAGGCCTTGGCCGCACTGAAGACCAGCTGGCCTTCCTGCGCGACGCGCACGACTTCAAGAACTGCCTGCTGCTGGAGCAACCGAACGGCAACTACGCCGACACCATCGTGCGCCAGTTTTACTTCGACACCTGGCACTACTTTCAGTTGCAGGGCCTGGCCAAGTCGGCCGACCCGCGCATCGTCGAAGTGGCCGAGAAGTCGCTCAAGGAAGTCACCTACCATGTGCGCCGCAGCGGCGACCTGGTGGTGCGCCTGGGCGACGGCAGCGCCGACAGCCACGCCAAGACCCAGGCCGCCGCCAGCCGCCTGTGGCCCTACACCGGCGAGATGTTCAGGTACGACGCGGTCGACCAGGCGATGGTCGCGGCCGGCGTCGCCCCGGCCGCCGAGGAACTGCGCGCGCAATGGCTGGAGCACGTCGGCGAGATCTTCGCCGAGGCGACCCTGGCCATGCCGGCGCCGGACGCCTGGATGCAAAAGGGCGGCAAGCAGGGTATCCACACCGAACACCTCGGTTTCCTGCTGGCCGAAATGCAGTTCCTGCAACGCGCCTACCCGAACTCGGAGTGGTAAATGGAGCAGCCGCCAGCCGCCGCCAGCGCCGATCCTCAACCCGCCTTGGCCTGTAGCGCCGAACAGGTGTGGGATTGGTTGGGCGAGGTGCCCGATCCCGAGATCCCGGTCATTTCCGTGGTCGACCTGGGCATCGTGCGCGCGGTCGAGCTGCGCGGCGCCGAGTGCGTCGTGACCATCACCCCGACCTATTCCGGCTGCCCGGCGATGGCGGTGATCGCCGAAGCGGTGACGGCGGCGCTGCACGGCCACGGCGTCGCCAACGTGCGGCTGGTGAACCAGTTGTCGCCGGCCTGGACCACCGACTGGATGAGCGAGGGCGGCAAGGCCAAGCTGAAGGGCTACGGCATCGCGCCGCCGGCGCAGCAGGTGATCGACATCAGCGGCTTGAGCGCCGGCGTCAAGCGCCGCCCGGCGCCCAAGCTGGTGGTGGCGTGCCCGAACTGCGGCTCCAGCCACACCGAGTTGACCAGCCAGTTCGGCTCGACGCCGTGCAAGGCGCTGTACAAATGCGTCGATTGCCGCGAACCCTTCGATTACTTCAAGTGTCACTAGCGGCGGCCCGCCCGCCCGCAATGGAGAGCAAGACCATGAGCAAATTTTATCCGCTGTCCGTGTCCAAAGTCAGCAACGAAACGCGCGACACCATCGCCGTCACCTTCGCCGTGCCGGCGGAGCTGCAAGAGAGCTTCCGCTTCCAGCAGGGCCAGCACCTGACGCTGCGCGCCAACATCAACGCCGAGGACATCCGCCGCTCGTATTCGATTTGCTCGTCGGTGCAGGAGGGCGCGCTGCGCGTGGCCATCAAGCGCACCCCGGGCGGCGCCTTTTCAACCTGGGCCAACGACACCTTGAAGCCCGGCGCCACGCTGGAAGTGATGCCGCCGATGGGCCACTTCAACGTGCCGCTGGCGGCCGACAACCGGAAGCACTACCTGGCCTTCGCCGCCGGCAGCGGCATCACGCCCATCCTGTCGATCGTCAAGACCACGCTGCTGGCCGAGCCGCACAGCCGCTTCACCCTGTTCTACGGCAACCGCGCCTCGTCCACGGTGATCTTCAAGGAAGAGCTGACGGATTTGAAGGACAGCTACATGGAGCGCCTCAACCTGGCCTACGTGATGAGCCGCGAGCAGCAGGACATCGACCTGTTCAACGGCCGCATCACCAAGGAAAAGTGCGAGCAGTTGCTGCGCCACTGGATCAACATCGAGGACTTCGACACCGCTTTCATCTGCGGCCCGGAAGACATGATGCTGGGCGTTTCGGCGGCGCTGCAGGCGGCCGGCATGGCCAAGCAGAACATCAAGATCGAACTGTTCGCCGCCAGCATTCCGAAGCACCAGCACAAGCCGCGCGCGCTCGACACCGCCGCGCACCAGGAGACCCAGGTCACCGTCATCATGGACGGCAACCACACCACCTTCACGATGGACAAGGACAAGGAATCGATCCTCGACGCCGGCCTGCGCCAGGGCATCGACATGCGCTACTCGTGCAAAGGCGGGGTTTGCTCGACCTGCCGCTGCAAACTGGTTGACGGCAAGGTCGATATGGATGTCAACTACGCGTTGGAGGATTACGAAATCGCCCGCGGCTTCGTGCTCAGTTGCCAAAGCTTCCCGGTGACCGACACCGTCGTGGTCGACTTCGACCAGGCCGAATAAAACTAGCCTACGCAGGGGACAGAAGGGGACAGACCCCGTACGGGGTCTGTCCCCGGTTCACACCACGCAACTACAACACTACCGAGACGCCCATGAACTACGAAAACATCCTCTTCGAGATCACCGACGGCATAGCCAAACTGACGCTGAACCGTCCCGACAAGTTGAACAGCTTCACCCAGGCGATGCACGAGGAAGTGCGCCACGCGATGGCGCAAATCCAGGCCGACAAAAGCGTGCGCGTGATGGTGCTGACCGGCGCCGGGCGTGGCTTCTGCGCCGGCCAGGACCTGTCCGACCGCGCCGTCGAGCCGGGTTCGCGCGGCGTCGACCTGGGCGACTCGGTGGAAAAAAACTACGCGCCGCTGGTGCTGGCGCTGCGCGCGCTGCCGATGCCGGTGATCTGCGCCGTCAACGGCGTCGCCGCCGGCGCCGGCGCCAACCTGGCGCTGGCCTGCGACATCGTGCTGGCGGCGCGCTCGGCCAGCTTCGTCGAAGCTTTCTGCCGCCTCGGCCTGGTCCCCGACACCGGCGGCACCTACTTCCTGCCGCGCCTGATCGGCGGCGCCCGCGCCATGGGCCTGGCCATGCTGGGCGAAAAGCTGACCGCCGAGCGCGCCGAAAGCTGGGGCCTGATCTGGAAATGCTATCCCGACGAATGCCTGGCCGAGGAAACCATGGCGCTGGCCAGCCACTTCGCCAGCGCGCCGACCAAGGGCCTGGCCTTCACCAAGCAGGCGCTGTACGCCAGCCCGTCCAACAACCTGGAACAGCAGCTCAAGCTCGAATGCGGCATGATGAGCGAGCTGGGCAACAGCAACGACTACCGCGAAGGCGTCGCCGCCTTCATGGCCAAGCGCGTCCCTGAATTCAAGGGGAGCTGAGCGATGAGCGCACTGACAGCAGGCAGCGTCGTCGCCGTCGTCGGCAGCGGCGCCATGGGCGCCGGCATCGCCCAGGTCGCGGCGGCCGCCGGCTACCGCGTAAAACTCTACGACACCCGCCCCGAGGCGGTGACCAAGGCGCTGGCCGACATCGGCAAGATGTACCTGAAGCTGGCCGAAAAGGGCCGCATGACGGCCGAGCAGGCCAGCGCCGCGACGGCGCGCCTGCAAGCGGCCGGCGCGCTGGCCGAGGTGGCCGACGCCGCCCTGGTGGTCGAGGCCATCGTCGAAAACCTCGACGTCAAGCGCGCCCTGTTCGCCGAGCTCGAAGCGGTGGTGGGCGACGCCTGCATCCTGGCCACCAACACCTCGTCGATCTCGGTCACCGCCATCGCCGCCAAGCTGCGCCTGCCGCAGCGCCTGGTCGGCATGCACTTCTTCAACCCGGTGCCGTTGATGGCGCTGGTCGAGGTCATCAGCGGGCTGGCCACCGACGCCGGCGTCGCCGCGACGGTCCACGCCACCGCCGCGGCCTGGGGCAAGAACCCGGTGCACGCGAAATCGACGCCCGGCTTCATCGTCAACCGCGTGGCGCGGCCGTTCTACGCCGAGGCCCTGCGCCTGCTGACCGAGCAGGCCGGCGACGCCGCCACCCTCGACGCGGTGCTGCGCGAGGCCGGCGGCTTCCGCATGGGACCGTTCGAACTGATGGACCTGATCGGCCACGACGTCAATTTTTCGGTGACGCAGTCGGTCTTCCACGCCTACTTCAACGACCCGCGCTTCACGCCCTCGGTGCTGCAGCAGGAAATGGTCAACGCCGGTTTCCTCGGCCGCAAATCCGGCCGCGGCTTCTACCAGTACGGCGAGGGCGCCGCGGCGCCGCAGCCGCGCACCGAGGCGCCGCAGCCGCGCCCCGACTTCGTCAGCTACAGCCTGGAGGCGGGTAGCGGCGACGGCGGCGTCAGCGGCCTGCTGGCGCGGCGCCTGACCGCGGCCGGTTTCCACATCGCCAACCGCGACAGCGGCGCCGGCGAGCACAACGACCCGGCCCCGGCCTTCCATTGCAACGGCGCGGCGATCTACCTGAGCGACGGGCGCAGCGCCACCGAACGGGCGCGCGCCAATGGCCACCCCGACACCGTGCTGTTCGACCTGGCGCTGGACTACGCGACGGCCACGCGCATCGCCCTCAGCTGTGCCGACCAGTGCAGCCCGGCCGCCTGGCACGCCGCGGTCGGCCTGTTCCAGGGCGCCGGCTTCGCCGTCTCGCGCCTTGACGACGTGCCCGGCCTGGCCGTGATGCGCACCGTGGCGATGCTGGCCAACGAAGCGGCCGACGCCGTCAACCAGGGCGTCTGCACCGCCGCCGCCGTCGACGTGGCGATGCAAAAGGGCGTCAACTATCCGCGCGGGCCGCTGGCCTGGGCCGACGCCGTCGGCGTGGCGCACATCGCCACCGTGCTGCACAACCTGGCCGACAGCTACGGCGAGGACCGCTACCGCGTCGCGCCGCTGCTGCGCCGCAAACTCGCCACCAAAGGACGCTTCCATGCATAACCAGGGCCACCCCGTCGAAGCGCTGGCCCTGGCCCGGGCCGCCGGCGCCGCGATGTACGCGCGCGACCGCGCCAGCCAGGCCATGGGCATGCTGCTCGGCGAAATCCGCCCCGGCTACGCGCGCATGAGCATGCCGGTGCGAACAGACATGCTGAACGGGCACCAGAGCTGCCACGGCGGCTATATTTTTGCGTTGGCCGACAGCGCCTTCGCATTCGCGTGCAACAGCCACAACCACAACACGGTGGGCGCCGGCTGCACGATCGACTACCTGGCGCCCGGTCGCCTGGAAGATGTGCTGACGGCCGAGGCGGTGGAGCAGGCGCTGGCAGGGAAAAGCGGCGTCTACGACGTCAAGGTCAGCAACCAGGACGGCCGCCTGATCGCGCTGTTCCGCGGCAAATCCATCCGCATCGCCGGCGAGGTCGTTCCCACGCACATCTGAAGCAAGCATAGCGACCGCGCAGGCACCACGCGCAAGCACAACGAGGAGACTCCGATGGTTCAACGTACCCCCGCACCCGCCGACTTGGAAGCGATCGAACGCGCCAGCAGGGACGAACTGCAGGCGCTGCAACTGCAACGCATGAAATGGTCACTGCGCCACGCCTACGACAACGTGCCGCACTACCGCGCCGCGTTCGACGCCGCCGGCGTCCATCCAGACGACCTGAAGTCGCTGGCCGACCTGGCCAAGTTCCCCTTCAGCGACAAGAAGACGCTGCGCGACAACTACCCGTTCGGCTTGTTCGCCGTGCCGCGCGAGCAGGTGGTGCGCATCCACGGCTCCAGCGGCACCACCGGCAAGGCCACCGTGGTCGGCTACACCAAGAACGACATCGACACCTGGGCCAACGTGGTGGCGCGCTCGATCCGCGCCGCCGGCGGGCGCGCCGGCGACATGGTGCACATCTCCTACGGCTACGGCCTGTTCACCGGCGGCCTGGGCGCGCACTACGGCGCCGAGCGCCTCGGTTGCACCGTCATCCCGATGTCGGGCGGGCAGACCGAGAAGCAGGTCCAGCTGATCTGCGACTTCAAGCCGGACATCATCATGGTGACGCCGTCGTACATGCTCAACATCATCGAAGAGTTTTCGCGCCAGGGCATGGACCCGGCCGAGTCCTCGCTGAAGGTCGGCATCTTCGGCGCCGAACCGTGGACCGAGGCCATGCGCGCCGAGATCGAAAGCCGCGCCGGCATCGACGCCGTCGACATTTACGGCCTGTCCGAGGTGATGGGCCCGGGCGTGGCCAGCGAGTGCATCGAAAGCAAGGACGGCCCGGTCATCTGGGAAGACCATTTTTACCCGGAGATCATCGACCCGGACACCGGCGCAGTGCTGCCGGACGGCGCCGAGGGCGAGCTGGTGTTCACCTCGCTGACCAAGGAAGCCATGCCGGTGATCCGCTACCGCACGCGCGATCTGACGCGGCTGCTGCCGCCGACCTCGCGGGCGATGCGCCGCATCGGCAAGATCACCGGCCGCTCCGACGACATGCTGATCATCCGCGGCGTCAACGTGTTCCCGTCGCAGATCGAAGAGCTGATCCTGAAGATGCCGAAACTGGCGCCGCACTACCAGCTGGTGGTGTCGCGCGAAGGCCACCTGGACAAGCTCGACGTGATCGGCGAACTGCGCCCGGAGGTGTCCGCCAAGCTGAGCGAATTCGACACCGAGGCGCTGGCGAAGGAACTGGGCCACCAGATCAAAACCTACGTCGGCGTGACGACCAGGGTGCGCCTGCTGGCGGCGGGCAGCATCGAACGCACGCTGACCGGCAAAGCCAGGCGCGTGGTCGACAAGCGACCGAAAACCCCGGCATGAAGCGTAGGTCGGATTAGCGCGGCGTAATCCGACGCGGCGCCGCCGACGCCAACTAAACTGACAATGACAACGAAAACCGGAGCAAAAATAGTGAACGAAGCCTTTATCTGTGACGCGGTGCGCACCCCGTTCGGCCGCTACGGCGGCTCCCTGGCCGGCGTACGCGCCGACGACCTTGGCGCGCTGCCGATCGCCGCGCTGATGGCGCGCAACCCCGGCGTCGACTGGAGCCTGGTCGACGACGTCTACTACGGCTGCGCCAACCAGGCCGGCGAAGACAACCGCAACGTCGGGCGCATGTCGGCGCTGCTGGCCGGCTTGCCGGTCGAGGTCCCGGCCAGCACCATCAACCGCCTGTGCGGCTCCAGCCTGGACGCGGTCGGCATGGCCGCGCGCGCCATCAAGGCCGGCGAGGCCGAGCTGGTCATCGCCGGCGGCGTCGAAAGCATGACGCGCGCGCCCTTCGTCATGGCCAAGGCCGACAGCGCCTTCTCGCGCGCCGCGAAAATCGAAGACACCACCATGGGCTGGCGTTTCGTCAACGCCCAGATGAAGGCCAAATACGGCATCGACAGCATGCCCGAGACGGCCGAGAACGTGGCCGAGGAATTCGGCGTCAGCCGCGCCGACCAGGACGCGCTGGCGCTGCGCAGCCAGCAGCGCTGGGCCGCCGCCCACGCCGCCGGCGTCTTCGCCAACGAGATCGTGGCGGTCTCGCTGCCGCAAAAGAAGGGCGATCCGAAAATCTTCGCGGTCGACGAGCATCCGCGCCCGGACACCAGCTACGAGGGGCTGGCCAAGCTGAAGGGCGTGGTGCGGCCCGACGGCGGCGTCACCGCCGGCAACGCCTCCGGCTTGAACGACGGCGCCTGCGCGATCCTGCTGGCCTCCGGCGCCGCCGCCGACAAGCACGGCCTGAAGCGCCGCGCCCGCGTGCTGGGCATGGCCACCGCCGGGCTGGCGCCGCGCATCATGGGTTTCGGCCCGTCGCCGGCGACGCGCAAGGTGCTGGCGCAGACCGGCCTGGGCATCGAGCAGATGGACGTGATTGAATTGAACGAAGCTTTCGCCGCGCAGGCGCTGGCGGTGACGCGCGACCTCGGCCTGGCCGACGACGCCGCCCACGTCAACCCGAACGGCGGCGCCATCGCCGTCGGCCATCCGCTGGGCGCCTCCGGCGCGCGGCTGGTGATGGCGGCGCTGAACCAGCTCGAACGCACCGGCGGCCGCTACGCCTTGTGCACCATGTGCATTGGCGTCGGCCAGGGCATCGCGCTGATTATCGAACGCGTGTAGCACAACGTAGGTCGGGTTACGCCGCGCTAACCCGACCTACGAGACAAGTTAACAATAAAAGCCGCACGAGCGGCGCCGTATCCGATTGTTGTAAAACTGGGGGAGACACACATGGTATCGAAATACTGGAAGCAAACCGTCATTGCCGCGGCACTGTTCGCCGTCGCCGGCGCCACCTGCGCCGCCGAGAACATCAAAATCGGTTCGGTGCTGTCGGTGTCCGGCTCGGCCGCCTTCCTCGGCGACCCGGAGCTGAAAACGCTGCAGATGTACATCGAGAAAATCAACGCCGCCGGCGGCGTGTTGGGGCGCCAGTTGGAACTGGTGCATTACGACGACGGTAGCGACGCCGCCAAGGCGAACGGCTTTGCCAAGCGCCTGATCGAGTCCGACAAGGTCGACGTGCTGATCGGCGGCACCACCACCGGCGCGACGATGGCGATGGCGCCGCTGGTCGACAAGGCCGGCCTGCCGTTCATTTCGCTGGCCGGCGCCGTGGTCATCGTCGACCCGGTCAAGAAATGGGTGTTCAAGACGCCGCACACCGACCGCATGGCGGCCGAAAAAGTGTTCGAGGATATGAAGAAGCGCGGCATCGGCAAAGTCGGCCTGCTGTCCGAAACCAGCGGCTTTGGCGCGTCCGGGCGCAAGGAATCGCAGGCGGTCGCGGCCAAGTATGGCATCACGCTGGTGGCCGACGAAACCTACGGCCCGAAAGACACCGACATCACCGCGCAACTGACGCGCCTGAAGGGCGCCGCCGGCATCCAGGCGGTGTTCGTGTTCGGCCTGGGCCAGGGGCCGGCGGTGGTCACCAAGAACTACGGCCAGCTGGGCATGGGCGCGCTGCCGCTGTACCAGTCGCACGGCGTGGCGTCGGACGAGTACATCAAGCTGTCGGGCAAATCGGCCGAAGGCGTGCGCCTGCCGACGCCGGCGCTGCTGATCGGCGCCATGCTGCCGGCGGCCGACGCGCAGAAAGCCATCGTCACCGACTACGACAAGCAGTACAAGGACCGCTACAAGATCGACCCGTCGACCTTCGGCGGCTACGCGCTGGACGCGCTGTACCTGTCGGTCGACGCCATCAAGCGCGCCGGCTCCACCGACAAGGAAAAGGTGCGCAACGCGCTGGAGCAGACCAAGGGCTTCGTCGGCACCACCGGCGTGTTCAACATGTCGCCGACCAAGCACATGGGCTTGGACCTGTCGGCCTTCCGCATGGTGGAAGTGAAGAACGGCGAATGGGTGATGCTGAAGTAGCCAGCTTGTGTAGATACTATGAATGAAGGCGGGTCGGCAAAAGACGCAAATTAATCCTAAAGTGAAGGTTCGAAGAATCAACTTAGGAGAAAATCATGCAACCGACCCGCGCCAACGATTTTACGCCTGAAGTCGAAGTTTTTGCGGTGGCATTAGAGTTGTCGAGCAAGAGCTGGA
>NZ_JBJXIB010000052.1:0-38276 GCF_046115965.1 Janthinobacterium sp. CG_23.3
GCTACGCAAGCAAGGCCATGGCATGCTTGAGGTTCTGCTCCGGGCCTTCAACGGTAATCCTATCCCGCTTGCCGCATAGCGGCTGAACAGTCACCTTCCGTCAAGGGTTCGAGAATATTGGATTCGTTACACCGACGGCACTGGAAGTAAGCAGCATCTCGATGGTGATTGGCCTCTGCTTTTTTGTGGCGGCTTATGGCAAAGCCTTCGTCGCAGCACGCAAAGATGTCGCCCAGCAAACTCAGGCATATTCTTGGGCGCTTGCCTAACTTAATTCTCCATTCAAACGCTCCTCACGGGGCGTTTTTCATTTCAAGCCGCGACGGCGCAGCAGCTCTTCAAAATCAGCTTCGGTGGGGGCGCTGTACTTTTCGCCTGAGACACCAGTGGGAACGATGGAGCCGAGGATGGTGCCGATTGCGATGGCAAGGATGAAAGTCAACATGGTGTATCTCCGTGATGGATTAGTACCAGGATAGCACTGCTATTCGGCAAATAGTAAAGCGCCAGGGTTTATCTCAACACTACGTAGTAAAAATGCGAAACAAGGCATTTTTATCGCAGCCGTTGGACTCTGCTCTGAGTCTTCTCGACTTTCCACGGCCGCTGCAGCAAAGTCTCTACAGACGAGTCGTAGTTTCCCATGTCACCAGGAACTCACGGATGTTCAGCTAGCAGCGTTGAGTCGCCATATATTTATATTTTATATATTTTTAATATAGACCTAGAAAGTGGCTGTTTTTTGGAGAGATGGTTCCTACACGGAACACGGACGCAAATTTGTCCGGGCACGTATGGGACCCACACAATGAACAGCAAAGACACACAAATCACTATTTCCGCCTATCGCCGCATTGTCGCGGCCGGCTGCGACATCGAAGTACGCCAGCACTCGCATCAATTCCGAGTGCTGCTTAAATGCGGACCGGAAAATCTGGCAGTGGCATTCGCTCGTCGTGGCGGTGGCATGACTGCTGACGTTGCGCTTGATAAGGCAAAGCTCAACACCTGGGGACCGAGCAGCGGCTTCTACGCCGTGATGGCGGCCTATGCCGACATCGCGGAAGCCAAGCCAACCGCCTGCCAAAAACAATAAGAAGAGGGCGAAAAAATGAATACCGAACAGAAGACCGCCATCAAAGCCGGCGACTCACTTGGCGAGTGGGCGGCACTGGCACCGAGCCTTGGCGCCAATTTCGAAAAGGCTGCTGCTCGGGTAGTTGGGGTGTCGGTCGCCCCCGCCACGTTGAAAGCGACGGTTGCTGCGCTGATGAGTGCTAGCCCTCGGGTCTACTCTCTGGTGGAGACGGTCGGCACCTATGAGTTCCCGCACGTGAAGACAAACGACAAGGGTGAAATCGTCGGGGTGAAATCGACCATCGAGAACGTCCAAAAGCTACTTCAGCTGTATGGCGCCACCTGCCGCTACAACGCCATGACCAAGCGCATCGACATCCGTGTACCCGGCATTTCCTTCAAAGCAGACAATGGCAGCAACTCGGCTATCGCTGAAATCAAGAGCCTTTGCCGCCGGGTTGGACTGCCGGTCACCGAGCTGGTCGAGTACCTGGTGGCAATCGGTGACAAGTGCGTCTACCACCCGGTGCGCGACTGGGTCGACAGCAAGGCTTGGGATGGTGTGAGTCGCCTGAATGACCTGTATGCCACGATGGGCGTAGAGACCGGCCACGAAGACTTCCGCAATACGATGGTGCGTCGCTGGCTCATCAGCGCCGTGGCTGCCCTCTTCTCCGAGAAGGACACGGACAAGTTCGAGCTGGTGCTGGTGATGGCTGGTGAGCAGGGCCTGGGCAAGACCTCTTGGGTCAAGCGCCTCTGCCCCGCCGTCGACAACGCGGTGAAGGATGGCGTTTCGCTGAACCCGGACGAGAAGGACAGCATACTGCAAGCCATCAAGCATTGGCTGGTCGAGCTGGGTGAGTTGGACGGCATCTTCCGCAAGGCCGACATCGCCAAGCTAAAGGCCTTCCTGTCGCGCACGGACGATGAAGTGCGCCTGCCATACGCGCACATGGACAGCCGCTTCAAGCGTCGGACAGTGATGTTCGGCTCGGTCAACGAAAAGAACTTCTTGACGGACACCACAGGCAATCGCCGGTGGCTGACGCTCGGAGTGCTCTCGGTGGACTACCAGCACGACATCGACATGCAACAGCTCTGGGCCGAGCTGGCCGTGCTGTACCGCGCGGGTGAACAGTGGCACCTCACCAAAGTGGAAGAGGACATGCTCAACCGCATGAACAAGGGACACGAGGCACTGCAGCCGCTGGACGAACTGCTGACGGAAGCGTTCATCATTGAGCCGATGCTGACCCTGGTCGGCATGGATGAGGTGCCTGCCAAGCGTGCGACGGTCAGGCTTTCGGCTACGGCAGTGGTGCGCGGCTTGGGCCTGCCGGTGGACAAGAAGAACACGAACGAGATGGCCAGCCTCCTGCGCAAGAAGTTCGGCGAGCCAAAGCGTGACGGCCGCCACGGTATGCACTGGGTGCTGACCCCGGCCCGCGCTGCCAACTGGGGCGCAGTCCTCAAAGGCTAAACTGCCAAACGCATCGCCACGGCCACCGCCGGCGCGGTTCTTCGGACTGCCACCGTGGTGCAGAAGTAGAGGTGAACATCTTATGCGCTGCGCACCATGCTAAGTTGTTGTTTATAAATAGAAAAAAGCCAGATGGTGAACATGTGCACATCTTTCAGAAGAGTTATCGAAGGGTAGTGATAACCAACACGGTACAGAGAAGAAGAAGGCCAATTCAAAAGACGTTCAAAAGATGTGCACATGTTCACCATATCCAAGAAACGCTAATATTATCAATGGGTTAAGGGGGCCCAGTGGTGCAGATGTTCACCATCAGCAGCCGGGCAGCCGCACTGCTTGGCAAGCCGCGCGCCGACGGCGCGCAATCGCTAGACGTGAGACACATCAGCTCAAGGAGATATGTTTATCCGACCCCGACACTCCACCGCCTGGCCGGCGAAGCGCCTGGCCTTTCGCCTCTACTCATCCGCAGCAGGGCAGTCGATGACGCTGCAGCCGTTCCTTGATGAGCTTCTGTGTTGGCACTGCAACGGCAATGCCAATGTCGTAGCGGCCATAGTCGATTACCTGGAACGTACGCCAACAATCTCGGACTGCCGAAGATATACGGCTGGCCAAGGGAGCGCTAAGCGCTCCTTTCCCCGTCGAAATCGGCCGCAGTATTTAGGACCTCTTCAAATCGGTGTCAGTCCAGAGAGCCGCAGGCTCTCCTTGGCCGGCCGGAACCGAGCGCCGGCAGGCGCTGAAGGCCAACCTCGGGGACACGTGTGGCGAGGCTCCCGCATCGCTCGCCAGACGCAAACGCCGGCGGCCTGCCAATGTTCGCCTTTGATATTGCTGCCGCAAAGCAACACTACTTTCCGTACCGCCGCGACATGATTAAGCCGCCGCATAGCCGTCAGGCATAATTAGCCGCTATGACCGTACTCCCATTCAAGCCTCGACAAGCAGTCGAGCAGCCCGAACCTAAAAAATCCATCCGCGCCAAGCTTGAGCTCGAGCAGCTTCGTGTCGCCCCTACTACCGAATTTTACTTGGAAGACGCCGTTCGCGGCCGGCTTATTATTGGC
This sequence comes from Janthinobacterium sp. CG_23.3, assembly GCF_046115965.1. Taxonomy (NCBI): domain Bacteria; kingdom Pseudomonadati; phylum Pseudomonadota; class Betaproteobacteria; order Burkholderiales; family Oxalobacteraceae; genus Janthinobacterium; species Janthinobacterium sp. CG_23.3. The sequence continues at coordinate 3,631 of NZ_JBJXIB010000052.1, forward strand.
GAGCACACAATCGAGTCGCTCGACGGCAACCAGCTTGGCCTGGCCGCCTTTGTCGCCAATGTCGGCTCCGTCGAAGTGAGCGCCCCCAGCCTGGCCGGCGAAGTCATCATCCTGTCGGGCAGTCGCGAGGCACCGGCGGAACTAAACAACTTGGAGCGAGTAGCCGGCAATAGCATGAAGGCAAAGCGCCAACGGGCCGAATATTGGTTCCTTAAGCGACTGCACGTCGTTCTCCATTCCGCGCGCAATTCGAAACGCGCGGTCCAAGGCTCGCTCGACGGCTGGGAGCGTGAAAAGCTACCAAACGCCGCGGCCTTAGTTCCCTTGGAGCTGCGCATCAATAGCAAGTTCGCGCGCGCACCCGGCAACAAAGAAGACGGCAGCCCTTTGACGGCAAAAGGTATCGAATAGGCCGCCCGCAATCACCGCGTCCTCAGCGCGTTCAATGCGAACAAATCTGCCTTCAACATCGACATTCCGTGGGACTACATCTCCCGCAGCACGAGTCCGCACGGGCCAGTTGCCATCAACGGCCCGGCCTACTTGGCGGTGCAGAAGATGCTGCTGAAGTGGCAGTTCCCCCGCATGCCGACGAGCTATGCCGAGCTGTGGATGTCGTATCAATACTGCCTGGACCCCGAGCTGCTGCTTGTCGCGCCGTTCGGCGGCGAGGTCGACCTTGAATGGGTGAAATCGCACTGCGCCGTTCGCCGTAACCGCTATCCAGACACGTGGGACCTGTTCGAGACGTGCCTGGCGGAAGACGCAATCGCTATCAGGGCGCTGCAGCAGCAACGCGACTGGCTGGACGTCCTATCTACCCAATTTGTCGAGGCGCCGACTGACTCGTCCGATGAGCAATAGCCCACAACGACACGCGAAAAAGTTCTTTTCTACAGCGGCTCTGGCTCCAAAAAAGGGCAAGCAGCCCCCCCCTCCGCAGCAGTTCAAGCCGGAGCGGTACCTTGCCCACCCCGGAGCGTTTTGACGTATCGCTGTTCGCAGACGGGCTGGGATTATATAGATGAGGCAAATTCTTCTGCGTCGTCCAGAAGGAACCGTAGCTGCTTACGTACGCTTTGGCACCTCTGCGCATTGCACTGCGGGTCGGAGCGCTCGGCATCGTGGCAGGGTCATCTTCGTCGAGATAACGGTCATAGTCTCTCTCGCCTGTGTAGTTGACCTCGAGCTCCAAATTTGAGCCGCGACATGCCCATCGACAATGCGAGACGCAGCCCAAAGAAGGTCACGCGGGGAGATGTCGCAGGACAGTTCGAAAACGCCCTCGACATCACCGAAGTCGAGCGGGATAATTTTCCTGTAGGAGCCGGAAAATTCGCTAATCGCAGCGAAGAACAATTGCGCGTCTCTCAGACATTCAGCCCGAAACTTGTATCTTGTGCCGGTCCTGCCGCCGCCGGCTGTGGACTCCAGAAACGTGGACATCGCCTTTATCTGCGTCTGGATTTGCATATAGACGTGGTTTGAGGAAATTAGCTCTGCCGAAGCGGCGCAAGCTATCAGTGAAATTTCCACAGGAGCGCTTTGGAGGGCGGGCAAAGTAGCTGCAAAATTGAAGCCCATCCACGTAGTAGCCACCGCGTTTTAAATTCCACGAATTCGCTTCCAACAGTAGGGTGCGGCAGCATACTCATGTACCGCTGCACACGGGGCAGCCGGGAGCAAGCAGCGCCACCTGGATGCAGGGTCGAGATATACTGGTACCAATACCGAGCGGCGCGACGATGAATCCCAAAAGTGTGCCCGCTCGGAAAGCACGCGTTTTTTGCAGACAAAGGTGTGTCAAATTGGGGAGCGTCCCCATGCTTCAGTAACGGTAACAGTAACGGTAACGGAGGCGGTAATGTGGACGGACGAAGAACTGAAGCGCGCTGAGGAAGAAGACCGCACACTCCAGCGATTGTTGGATGACGCAAGCAACCCGCAGCCGCGCCCGATGTCCACGCCAGCATCAATCGCCGCTGGGAATGCGGCAATGGCGGACTGGGAAGTGAGAGCGGCCGAAACGATGGCACGCCGGATTGAAAGCAAAGAATTATTGTCTGCTGGTGAGTTGTGCAGTTCTCTCGGTATCACCCAGGCTGCGATTGATGAAGCGGTTGCGACCAATCGGCTGTTCGCTTTCGTAGGTCCCGACGGTGAGAACTACTATCCAGCGTTTTATGCGGATGCCAATTTGGACAAGGTTGCTTTTGGGACGGTTGCGCAAGAGCTGCGTAACTTGCCGGCGGCTTCGAAGTACCACTTCTTCATGAGCAAGCGTACGAATCTCAGCCAGACACCGTTGGAAGCACTAAAGCGCGGAGGTGTTGCTGAGGTGTTGCAGGCGGCGGCTGGGTTCGAGAACACCTAAATAAGGCTAGACAATATCCTGAACATGGTGGCCGAGTTCGGCCAGAAGCTGCCGGGCGACGATGTTGTATCAAGTTCGATTCTTCCCCTTGGAAGGTAGTATCGGCCGGTGGGGCTGAAACCGCCTGACCCGACTACCTGTCCAAGGTCCTCAAGCACAACATCGTAATACGCTGCGACTGAGAGACGCCAGCTCCTAGCGCTGAGCGCGTCTGCTGGTGAACCTGCCGTAAACTTGGGCCGCGGCGACAGTCACGGCGCCTGCCAGGAAGGCAATGGCGTGCGACTTGAGAAATTCCATTGGACCAGGGAACATTTCATTCTCCTTTAAAGGCATCGCCACATTCGTTGCAGAACCGTGCAGTACGCTCATTCCGCGAGCCACACATAGTGCATGCCTTGCTGCTCGCTTCGACTATGGCTTTCTGACGCATGTAAGCGATTTGCACCACGCACGGCACTGTAACTCTGTAGGCGGGGCTCGCCATATCAGCGAGCGTCCAAACACCAGTAACAACCAAACCGATTGGACCGAGCACTACGCCGATAGTCCTTGCCGCCGCCGCGTTCACGACCAAGGGTAGTCCTCGACCAAGCAACGCTTTGGAGACTGCATTCGCGACGACCAGAGCAAGTTTGTAAGTGGCGAATCCTCCGACGCGCCCAGCCGCAATTAGCGCAGCGCTTGCCGCCGGTCCCAACATTCCTAGGTCCGTGACATTCAGCTCCTTCAGCACGGTAGCTCGCTCACTCGGTGACATCTTCTCGAACGATTCTCGCAGAATCTTGCGAAGGATGCCGTCTTCGACAATTATCACGTCGTCGTTCTTGTCGAAGGGAACCTTGAGATGAGATGCCACATCCTTAACCACCTCATCGTAGCGAATCGCTATATCAACGTCAGGAAGAACCTTGTTCAACAGCGAGTCAAAGGGGAGACTGCTGCGTACATCACGGTAAACGTTCGTCAGCGTGTTGCCCCCGAAGGCGCAAATCTCTCGCCCAATGCGTGCGCGGTCTTCGCCTGTGTAAACCTTGCGCTCCTTAGATTTTACAAGCCTAGCGCAGACATCGTTGTTCAACGAAATCCGCCCCTCACCATTGTCGGTAATGTAGTCGACGAGGATATCCAAGTCGGTAACATCTGCATGGGCCAGCAGCAGCGAGAGGTTGCCGGGGTCTTTGATGAATTCTTCACTCATTGGTTTGCCTTTGCGGTAGTGGTTCCAAGGATGCTGCAGATAGTCAGAAGCGCAGGTAAGTGCGACGTAGCGACGCCATCCAGCCGAAATGGAATTGCTGCGGCCGTCGTTGCGATGGACACTTTCGATGCGCGACGAAAATCGCGGAGTTCTTGTGAGACCCGGGGGTCATGCGAATCCTCAACAGTCTTTAAAAGTTTCCCAACGCGCAGCGCCGCTTCCGCAATGCGCGGCGAGGTCGTCGAATCAAGCGACTGGAGCTCGGTCGCGAGCTCCTTGAATTTTGGGTCCGACATCGCTTGGAAAAAGGTCAGCATCCCGCTCCCAATGCTGGCCCAGTCCTGCGGACGCATCAACAAGATAGCAGGAGGAACTCCCACTGCCTCTGCGAGTTGGCAGATAATTTTCAGGTCGGGGTTCGTGCCTTCTGAATTGCTTCCAAGGTATTTATTTAACGTCGTCCTTCCCATGTTGGCACGCTCGGCGAGTTCAGTCTGCGACAGCGCGTCAGGCGTACCATCTTCGCCTTCGCTTGCCACTCTCATGCTCCGGCGAACGGCTTCCACAAAACATCTGGAGACGTCGCTAAATAATGGGGCCTCTTGGGTTTCGGTAATCACTCAGTTCTCCCTATTGATGGATGGCATTTTAGGATGTGGCTTGCTACCGTGCAATCAAACTTGTCTGCGACGATGAACACGTTTTGATTGCAATGCAGTTCGGTAATGTGCTATCCCGCGAGCGCAAAGATGTGAACAGCGCCGCATTTGTCTACGCAGCTAGACAACAAATCTGTAATCCATTGCATTGGGGCACTCTTGCGTGGCACAGTCTACCTGTCGCCCGCAAACAAGCGGCTGAAGCAGGCGACTGAATAGTCGTTAAGCCTCCTTGGGCAGAAGCTAATTTGAGGAAGTGTCATGAGCGTGCAATACATTGTTTGGCTAGGAGTCGCTTTGGTTATTGCCATCGGCGGCATGATGATTCTCCAGCGACGCAAGTCGGATAAGGCGGCCCATGCACCATACACGCAGCCCCTGAAAAACAGTCCAATTGGTCTTGTCGTTCACGCTTCCGTCGTCAACCCCATCGAGACTAAGCCATCGCTGCCATATGCCATCGTGTTGGGTGAGAACACCCAACGGCCCGGTATCCGCATCGCCCCGCTATCGGATGGAGAGCGTTTTCGAGCAGCAAAAGCGCTGCCCGCAGAATCCAGCTTGGGGGCGCGGCTGAGTGCTGGACTCCAGGCAGTTCCATCAATGCTGGTCGAAGAGGGGCATCGCGGCAAGCAGCTTATGGAGGTGGTCATCAGTGGCGAGCTTGTTCGGGCGAAGGATGGCGTGGGTCTGCGGGCCTGGACGGTCAGTGCCGATAACAAAATCTCGGAGCACGCCAAGCTCTTCGACACAACCAACCTGCAGAATATGGTTAATGCCGCAGCAGTTTGGCAAATCGCGTCCGTAGTCGTAGCACAAAAACATTTGGCTGACATCTCTGCAAAACTGGACGTCATCCGCAAGTGTATCCAGGACGTCGGTCACTTTCTCGACGAAGGACGCCGGGCCAAGGTCACAGGAACCTACGAGTATCTCGAGCTGGCTGCTTCGGCGATTGCCAAGGGCGAACTGTCACCTGCGATTAGAAGCGAGCTTGAGAGCTGCGACCGCGAACTGTTACAGATTCAGCACCATCTTCAACATGAGCTTGAGCGCCGTTGCACGCAGTCCATCGAACACAAGGAAATGGCGGGCACTGGAGACTTGGAAAAGGAAGCGGTGGCCAAGTACGAGAAGCTCATGGACCTTTCCATGGACATGCGTCTGACGCTGAAGACACGCGCACTAGCGTGGCACGTGTTATCCCTCTACCCAGGTGAGCCGGCGCTCAAACAGGCGAGGATGGAAGGCTTACTGCGTAGCGCCGATGAAATCGAAGGCCGCCTTCAAACCATCCACCTGAGTGCTGAGCGCGATTGCGGACAGGTTACGTCCTTATGGAACAAGGAGGAAACTCTGAATATCCGCAGAACTAATATACGTGAAGCAGCGCAGGCACTGGCGATGGGCCTACGCAACGTCACCTTGCAGGCAAAGGCCGAAGTAAGCGTGTCGCACGCGTCTCTGTTGACGCATGACGAGCCGACTTACCTCGTCTTCGAGGTTGAGGACGGCCATATTGGCGAATTCCGCATAGCTGAACCGATAGCTCGGACGGCTTGACGGGTCGAATGCGGCGTGGGCGATGCGTTCACACGGATATGCGAGGGGCGTAATACGTGCCGCTCAGACGATGGCGCTTCGGATTTAAAACAAAGAACTTTTGTCGGCAGGTGAGCTGCGGGAGGCCCTCGGAATCACTCAGGTTGAGCTTGATGATGCCGTTGAGGACAATCGGTTGTTCTCCTTCGACGGTGCGGACGGACAGCCCTACTACCCAGCGTTCTATGCGGATGCCGGCATCGACCGGCCTGCCCTCGAATCGGTAGCGCAGGAGCTCCGGGACCTTCCAGCCGCCTCGAAGTATCATTTTTTTGTGAGTAAGTGGACTAATCTCGGCGAGACACCGCTCGAGGCGCTCAGGCGCGGGCGGGTTGGTGAAGTCTGTCAGGCAGCCTGCGGGTTCGCGACTGCCTAACTGCAGCCAGGCCGGTCAACACCGGAACTATCGGCTCCTACTGCAAAAATCAAAAGTGGCCGCCAGTCATCCGTTCAAGACTGCAACTTTACGGGGGCGCCCCTTTTTAGGCGACATAGCGGGCTGCGGCTCTGCCGGCTGAAAGAGGGCCTGTCGCGACTCCGCTGGCTTCGGGGACCCCGCCATCAAGTGTTGAAGCTCGACTTCATCCCACAGGAGCCGTCGACCCAATCGCTTTGGTTTGGGTAGCAAGCCCTTCGTCATATACGAGGTAATCGTCCGAACCGATACGTGTAAGAGCTTGGCTATTTGATTTTTGGTCAGGTATTGCATCATTGGGTCCTAGTCGTTTAACTCTACGTCTAGGACCCAATGTTTATCCATCAGAGCGCCGGCAAAATCTGTCCGATTTCCGGATGCGCCGAAACCCGCTTGGAGACAATCTTGGCATCTGGCTGGGCATAGTGCCGCTGAAGCGTAGCAATGTCAGCATGGCCAGAAAAAACTTTGATTGTTTCCAGCGTCAGGTCGCAAGTTTCAATGAGCCTGCTGATGCCTTCACGGCGCCCGTCGTGGAGCCTCACATGGTGCAGGCCCGCACGGTCAGTAGCACTGCGCAATGCCTGCGAGATGCCGCTTGGTGTCATGGCGAAAATGTGGCCGGACTTCTTTGGAACGAGCTTACGCAACAACTCCACAGCAGCTGGCAAAAGTGGGACTTCGCGCTTCGTCGTCTTGGTCCTCTTCGCTTCGCCTTTTTTTTCCTTAGGAATGTACCCTGGTCGTTGGAGAGTCACGACCTGGCCTTCGAAATTCACATCTTCCCAGCGGAGGGAGCAGAGTTCCGCGCGCCGCAACGTTGTCAGCACTGCCAGCAGGAAGAAAGTGCGCAGCTCTAACGAATCGAGCTGTGCATGAATAGCCGCAATTTCGCTGTCGCTCATTCGAACGGTACGGGGTTCAGACTTGTCCGGCAGGTCCATGGTCATGACATGTTGCGACATCAGCCAGCCCAAGTGACCACTGATGTCTTCGTTGTCTTTGAAATACGTCTTCAGTGCAGTTCGAAGCAAAACAAGCTCATGCCGGACGGACTGAGGCTCGACCGGAAACACTTCTCTGACAGGCAGCTTTTCGCCTCGGCGCTTCATGGCAAGACGTTGGTGCTTTGTTAACGGCTCCAGTTCAATTTTGCTCCCGGGTTTCGTCCACTTCTCGCCACGGGGGCCGCGTCCCGAGCCGAAAAACCCTGCGAGCCGCTTTGTTGTCCAATCGTTAATGAAGTGTTTCCTGAGCTCCCCAATGGTCAGGACACCGAACCAGCCATCCAGTTTGGTCAGACGGGAGCCCGCGGACTTCGCGCCAGAAAGGCCAGAAAGCTCGTTTTCCCTGTAATACTTGAGTACTTCCCGGACCAGAATTTGGTCGGGCTTAATGTCGGCAGCGATGGTTGAGGGAGCAGGAGTCACCGCCGCAACAACGGCGACATTGCTCTTGATGCCCGTCCGCTTTTGCTCCCTAAGTGCAATGCACTCTTTTTCCGCCCAGGTAAGCCCGGCGTCATAGTCGCAGGCATCGAAGGTTGCAGCGGTCTTTGGGAATGGCGAGACTTGAACGATGAATCGAAAAGCGCCATTGCGCTCTTCTACGTAGATGTTTTTTTGAACGGCGCCAAGCTTGGATTTCATGTGTAACTCCTTTAGGTGATGGAGTTACGTAATGCAATCGCGTTTTAGCCCTTTTCTCCCCAAAAGAAGAGAAAATTTCTCCCCAAAAGAATCCGGAAATCTCGAGAAAGCCCGTGATTACTGGTGCGGCTGGCTGGAATCGAACCAGCGACCCTTGGCTTCGGAGGCCCAAAATAGCCTCAGCAATAGCTAGGCGCGCGTAGATAATTCCCATTTGTTGGCACAAATTTGGCACACTGCTGCTTTCCGTCAACCCGCAGCAGACTCCCATGCCAACTATACGCAAAAAAGGCGACAAGCAGTACCACGTGCAAATCCGGAAGCGTGGCTACCCGACCCAAACCAAGACCTTCACTTCACCTGTTGCAGCCAAAGAGTGGGCGACAGTAATCGAGTCGGAGATGGTGCGTGGCGTTTTCCTGTCGCGGAACGAGGCCGAAGCAACCCTCATCAAGGATTTGCTGGATCGCTTCGAAACTGAAGTGCTGCCAACGAAACGCAGCGAGCAATCAGACAAATCACGCATCAAGACTTTGACCGACGCGTTCGGTGACTATCGCATGGCGAGCCTAACTTCATTGCAGGTGGCACAGTTCCGCGACCGCCGCTTGAAGGTGGTTGGACCGCAATCTGTTATTCACGAACTTAATTTGCTGAACCGAGTGCTAAAAACTGCGTCGATGGACTGGGGCATTGCACTTCCTGGCGGGTTACCAACTGCTCAGGTCAGGAAGCCGATAAAACCCCGGGGCCGCGATCGCCGCGTCGCCGAGACTGAAATTGAGGCAATTCTCAATGCCACAGAGTCACCGGAGTTGCGCACCATCATAAAGATCGCGGTGGAAACAGGTATGCGCAGAAACGAGCTTGCGTCCTTAGCATGGGATGAAATCGATCTGAAGAAGCAAACCGCCCACCTTCCCAAGACAAAGACGGACGTGCCTCGAACTGTGCCACTATCTAAATCCGCCCTTAGAGCACTGAAGGCATTTGGAATCAAGAAAGACGGCCCTGTGTTCCAGCTCCGCCCCGAATCAATGAGTCAGGCATTCGAGCGAGCCTGCGAACCGCATCGAGCCAACGTTGCCGGCGTGCGCTTCCATGATCTACGCCATGAGGCTACGAGTCGCTTTTTCGAAAAAGGTCTAAACGTCATGGAAGTTGCGGCGATCACAGGACATAAAACGCTCGATATGTTGAAGCGCTATACCCACCTCCGGGCCGAAGACTTGGCCAAAAAACTGAAATGATCAGTTCTGGGAGTGGCTGGTGGACCTATTCACGCCCGGCCACAAGGACTCCGATGAGTCCAACAGTCGGTCAGAGGAACGTTCTCCGCGCGCCGGTCCGTCATCCGGATCTGATCCATCAGTACGCCTTCGTCAACCAGCATATCCGCAAGGGCTACCGGGTCCACCCGTGGACCAAATTGCGTCCGTCGGGCAACGCGGCCACTAGCTGGCCATTTTCTAGCGTCACTATCACACGAGTGTTCATAACCGGGACCTACGACGCAACGGAGGAAGCGCAAACTCAGTATTGCTATGCACTGCAATTTCATGCTGGGCCCACACGTCTGGCGAAACGTCCGTAAAATCGTTCGCCCCATTTATGATTGCCCATTTGCGCCATACATATGCGGCGTCGCGGTCGGCGCCGGGATAGCCGCTCAACCTGTACACTCGCCCCGACTGCGTCAGCCCAACCAGCCTTCGAAAATCAAAACTCACGATTTTCGAACTAACGCGGCCCTCACCGCATTCTTGTGCCCACCCTACAAAGTGGCGGTCGCCGTTCAGCACCTCGTGCACCGACCATTGCGACAAAGTAAGCTCGGGCTGCTCATCCACATCAGTAACGTTCCAAATTGGCATACAACCTCTACATAAATTAACCGAGTTCTCGTTATATTCACTTCAAAATGTTCCCGTTATATTCATCATAGGAACAGAAACCTCGACACATTGTGTCTTCGTCAGGGGGGGGCTCTCGCAAAAACCTGTGCAGTCGTTCCGACTTCGGGGCTAGACCTTGGTCAGCTGAAGAATTAACAAGATTTCCGTCTTGACCTTGTCCTTTGACTTAGTATGAAAAAACGAAGGAATAAACGACAAGCCGTTACGCGAGTTGGTTTCCTTGTCTTCCGCGAGGCCGCCGATAACTACGAGCTCGCCATCGGTCATTGAAAGCGTCGTTTTCAGCTCCCGCTTAATCAAGGTAGGAGAATCGTTGACGCCCGTATCGGTCTGGACGAAGTTTGACACCTGCTGCATGACCTTGAGCTCCACCGATTCAGCATGGACGGTTGGATACAGATCGAAAATGACGCCACTCGATCTGTAGTCAACAGAACGAACCGCAGCGCCGGAAGCTCCGGAATACGAAACCGAGCCCAGCACAGGCACGTCCTGCCCGACCGTAAAGCGCCCGACCTCACCAGATTGGACCCGAAGTGTTGGAGTTGACTTGACGATAAAACGGCTGTCGGTAGACAACGATGACAACACTGCGTCAAAAGTCGTATTCGAAAAACTAAACGAATTGCTGAGCGCCTTGGCTGGACCGAACGACACACCTAGCTTCCCACCCAAAAGGTTGAGCGCGAGACTGAATGCCGACCCGTCACTGCTCGTTGTTTGGACTTCGTAAAGCACGCCCCGCACGACAACACCGCCCGCCACCACATCTACCTGAGAAAGCAGCTTAGCAAGCACTTTAATTTCTGTAGCGGAGCCCTGAAATGCCATCGTGTCACTGTCGCGGTCAATCGAAGCAGCTGCCGATCCGGGAGGGCTAGCTGTTTGCGGCGTTTTGTCGCCCTCAACAGCGCGGACGGCCCGACGCGCCGAAAATTGCCCCTTCATTAAAGGCGACAACAGATCCACAAGGTACGAACCGCTTCGATGCTTTGGGCGGTACACGAAAATCTCCTTTTCGTCAGGGGCAACCTCTTTAGGCTGTTTTTTTGCGACAAAATCTACCCCATTCCTCCGCGTCACCTCCAGCCCCAAGGAATCAAAAAAAGCCTTGATAAACGGCCGCAGTTCGCCTTTCGCGCTGTCGTACCGGAAAGATACGTTGCGCTGATCTATAAGGACGTCTGGATCGATCACGTATGCGTCTTTCATCGATTCCGAGTAGATGAGCTGGACCGCCTGCGCCACGTTCAGGCCCCGAAAGTCGAAGCTTGTCTTATCATCGGAGATTACGGTCGCGGCGTCCGACGACGAGGAAATCAAAAGCATCAGCAGCGCTAAAAAATAGCTTTTCATTTTATATTACCCACAGTAGGGCCATGGCCAAGACCGTTAACCTGAGATGTCGACAACGCTGCCCCAAAGGAGCTAGATGACTTTGGGGCCGGGAAACCACTCCATGAGGTAACTTTTGCTCCATCGATATCACCCGATTGCAACATCCCACTGTTGATAAACATCGATGGCGACTCAAGGCGTATTGTTCCCGACGGGTTGGTCAGAACGACCCACGCCTTTCCCTGCGAATAGATCGTTCCAGTGAGCTTCCACATCTCACTAAACACGGGCGCTACAGCTAAAGGAGCAATCGGGTGGGGGCTAAAGTAGCCAGCAGTTCTTGACACCTCCTTAGCGACGACGTCAGGCTTGTTGGCCTTGGTAGACGGGGGGTTGAAGAACTTGAGGACGTTGTAGAAGGCCAAAACACCACCGATGATCAACATCGCGGCGTAAAGCCACAATTTCTTATCCGTGAAAATATTCATCCTCTTGTCGGCGTTAACCATCACGCCTTGGGCCCCTCCCTTGAAGCTCGAATAGAGCGGGAATACGTCTTTCTGATACTTACGAATCCAGTTGCCAACCTGGGCTGTTCGGGACTGCTTGTAGCCCTCCCACATGGTAAGACTGTATGTATTGCCCATCCCCAACGCAACTTTTTTATGCGTACGGAAATTGAACGCTACCACGGCCTTCACAAACCGATGCAAGTTGCTCATGTCTTGTATCATGAGCACCAAGTCGCACGCGACATTCGTTGTCGCGCTTGTGAAATGCCCGTGCTCAAGAAAAAAAGATTTGTGGTTTTTATGCAGTTTGCAGTCAGTGGCGCCCCAAAATCGCCATGCTTCATCGACGCAGACTAGATCGCCGGGCTGGACCAACGTGTCGGTATGTGCGCCCTTGAGATCGTCGTAGTGAGGAAAAAAATCGGGGCTAAACACCTGACTGTTATCCACGTGGACAATCGAACCATACAAGGCGGCATCGTCATTCGGATGTTTTTCGACGAGGTACTGATGAATTTTTTCCTCGGATATACCGTCAATATTCGTCACTACGCGTCGGCCAGATCGCACCGCGGGGACGACAACTTCAGAAACCACCTCGTAACTTTTTCCGGATCGCATCAGCCCCGTATAGACGTTAATTGGCACGCTTGCGCCCTCCTTTAGAACTGCGTCGCAAAAAAAGAGATGTAACTTCCCACAAGATCACGAATACCACGGCGAAGCCAAGCACAAGTGAGACCACGCCGATGGTGTGCGGACTAATGACGACCCAGTCGAACACCTCGGTGGACCAAAATTGGGAATATGGGTTCACTAGCTATCCAATCACGGGGATTCGACGAATCACGAATCGGGTTACAAAAGCAGACAAGATGATCGGGATGCCAGCTGTCACATTGAACAAATCCAAGAAGTACCAAACGCCACCTGGAATTCCCGCAAGCGAGCCAGACAATCCCGCCGCAGTTGGAAGCATGGGAACCAGCAAAGCGACGAATTCGGTAACGATAAAAAAAAGGGCAAAAAATACGCCGAACTTAACGACGACTGATCGAAGTATGAAGCCGATGGCCGTGTTGACGGCAGCCAATAAGAGTACCCACATATGATGCTCCCTAAGCCCTCAACACGATCAGCGTTCCAGCCAAGAGCCAGACGAAGGCCATGACCGCGAACAACGTTGGTTTGATACCATCCAGAACGGTGCAGTGGGAATCCATAGTGAGTGTCTGGTTAAACAGGCTGAGATTCGGTTTCGGGCAAACCGAAGAGTGATTAGGGACGACGAAATTTCTCAGTGTTGGCATCAAGTCGAAAAGTGGAGACAGAATTGATAGCGCGCTGGGAGTAGCCTCAAGAGAAGGCGACATCACGCGGGGGTCGGCACCCCAGTCAACCTTCACCTGATTTGCCACATTAACCGTCGGGGTGTTCACAACATTGACATTGGAGGCGCCCCCAGGAACGGACGAAGGATCGGTCGGTGTTGGGGAAGGGTCAGTGACGCTCAACGGGTTGATAACAACTGGTTGTCCAGCGGCTGGCGCAACGGGCGAGACAAGATCAGCATTCCGAGGCCACGCCGCAGGATCAGCGACCTTAGCCGCCTCCGCGTCAGCATCCGTCACAGGATCAGTGACACTGTAAGGGATACCCGCATAACCGGGCTTTGCGGCAGCAGCCTGCCAAAGTGCGTTGGCCAAAGCTGATACTGCCGAAGTACTCGCTGGTTTAGCTAGCTCTGCGGATGAAAGACTTGGCACGATCTCGCCCACAGTGCCCTTAAAAGTCGCTGGCGCAAGCACGGGATTTGAGTACATCTGGAAAGTGTTTTCAACGTGAGGCCACTCGCTCTGGGGTTGAACATTGCCGCCACTCCCGATGCGGAGAGCGTGGCAGGTCACCGTGGAAACTCCATACGCGTCGATAGGTGTCTCAGGATCACAGCCTTGAAACGTCGCTCCCATCCCTCCCCCGATAGCCACCCACGCACTAGCGGCGGTCTGCATCATCACATTCGGGTCATCCCCAAACACCGTGATGCCGCCGAAATTTAGAGCTCCGTTCGGAATTCTAGGATTGGTAGAGTTGACCACATGCTGGGCCTGATCGAATACGAGTGAACCTGGCTCCACGTGCGTGTACGGACCCGATGGCTGCTCGCCGACTGGACCTGAATAGGACACAGCTGGCCCCTTCACGACAAATTTTGCTGAGGAATCAGGCTCATCAAAGAACACCTTATACACGCCGAAAGAGATCCCGCCAACAATTGCCACAGCCCCGACAGCAGCGGCGACGGTCATCCAGACAGGAGCAGTCGCTGCGGTGGCTGCAGCGATAGCGACATCTGCAGCAACGATCGCGACGGTCCCGGCCATTCCGGTGAAGGTCGTCAGCATTCGGGGGTCGTTCACAGCAAACCCACGTCGAACCGCAGTCTTTTGAACGGTCGAACCGATCGCCTTATTCACCAATCCAGAAAAAGCGGGCAGCGCTTGGGCGTCCGCTCGAAGGCACAGAGAAAAAGCGAGAAGAAACACTAGAAACCGAGTCATGATCAACCCTTTAGCGCACGACAAAAAACGAACAGGTAACTACCAACGCCGCGACTATTAACCAGCACGCGAGGATTTGTCGCTGACGGTACAGCCAAAATATTGGTAACACAAACGGAAGCCACCAGCGGTCTCCATCTCCATCAAACACTAACCCTAAAGCAAAATAAGACACACTCATTACATAGCCAGTGCCTGCCATGATCAGCAAACAGGCGTGCATAGATATTTCAACCATGATTACCCTTTCAACCCCTCAATGACCGCCCAAGCTGATAGCAAGGCCCAGAAAAAAACGGCGAGATACCAAAACTCCGAATTCGTCATACACTAAGCCCCTTCTTTTTCTTCCAGTCTCTAGCAGGCATATCAAATTCCTTGCTGAATTTATTCAATGCGCGAGGAGCTGAAGCCCCTCGTGCAAAGAACAAAAACTAACTTTATGCGTTAGCCCTTGAGCATCGCCAAACCAATGCGAGCCCCCTTCACTGCCACATAAACAACGGCCAAAAGACCCGCAATGGCCATGATGGCGGTGGTGACCGTACCAAAATCGACAGCGCCGGTCAGGCCACTCATATCAGGCCCTGCGGCGAGCGCCGAGCCACTTACCGCGATCGCGCCAACCAAAGCCAAACCGCGCTGAATATTTTTGTTCATTTGATGCTCCATCTAAAAAATCACGGGAACCGCCGTGTCGGTGCTGCAAAAAAAGAACTACGATTTGATACGATTCAAAATTACGCCAACCGACTTACTGACCAAGTACAGCCCGACCACAAACGTGAACGCCATACCCCAGATTTGCGCTGCTACTGAGTAGTCAAACGGTTGATTCTGTGCCTCGACGCTTGCTGCTTGGGATGGATCGAGCAGGTAAGCTTGAACCACCGCTGGAGCCATACCTGAAGGGCACGGAGACTGCTGAACTGAAGCAGCAGCGCAGACGACTACAGGCATTTCTATTCCAACAGCCATAAGCCAAGACCTCCCCCCAAGATTAGCTAACCACTTCAGTCACGTAAAAGCCCTCGTGGCAATTGAGTGCCGCCGTATCAGATGCTTCCGCGAAGCCGTCAAATCGCCCAGCTTCGTGGGCCCAAGCGGTGAACCCGACATCGCCATTACAGGGCATCAGAAACAGTGCCGACTCTGCGTCTTGCACCAGAAATTTCGTGAAGTGATTACCCCGCAACATTTTTGGCACTGACTTTTTGGTCCACAGGACGCAGGGAATGAATGACTGTCTTCTGCGTTTTGCCGTTGGTGACAATCTCCATCTCAGCGACGGCCATGAATGGACCTGCCCCAGCGAGGTGTTTGTATTTTTGGTACTCCTCTGCTTTGCCGAGACCATACTCGGCGCTGGCGGTTCCAAACGCGGTGTCCTTGGACGCGTCCAAATCTGTCTCAACGAACACTTTCGTGGAGTCAAACGCTTGACCGTTGTCCATGGTGCCCTTGCTGAACTTCATCCCGGTCACTTTGATGGTCGAGGTAAATTTCATTTTTGATTCCTTTTTTTTCAATAGCCTACAAAACCGAATTCCCCGAGGAGGCCGTGCACGGGTCGGTGAGTTAAAAATATTGATCCTGAGCTGCCCGACGGCGAGCCCTACGCTCTTCAATTCGATCGGCGAGCATATGCAACGACGACGTATCCAACACTGCTTCTGCAGCCGGCACGAAATCATAAGTTTCAGGTTTAGGCGCCCTATGAATGGGGGCAGGCCCGCTGGTGGCATCAACCAAAAATGGGCGAAGTCGCTTCGGCCACACGCCCTCATCCGGGTGGGATATCGCGTCGAGCAGCTGCTCGGACGTATCGAACAAGCTCCTAAACACGCGGATATATTTTCCAAATTGCCTACGTGTGATGGCCACGGAAGTGTCGAAAGAAATTTGAGCCGATTTAGCCTTGACCTCCACTCTGCGGGGGGTATCTACCTTGGCAAATTCTGAAATGCACGGGTATGAACCGACGAAATCCTTCGACGGATTGAGGAGGATGTCGAAGTCAATGATGGAGTTCGCACTTTTTCTCTCCACCTCGCATCGGCACCAAAGACTGAACTTGTCCCCCAACATCTTGCCCTTTTCGTAAAACCGACAATATTTACTGGACGCACGAGTTCCAATAGTGAGAGTACGCCCGCGACCAGAGGGCTTTTTCCAATTCCCAAGATGGCGAATATCAGGTGGCCGACCGCCCTTTTCTCTGAGGCTGAAGCCGCCCTCTGACCACTTTTGGTCGGCCCAGTCAACCGACAGGTATGCGCCGTCAAAGTCATCGTGAGCTAAGTCGACCCGTGTCAAAACTGGCCGGACGGCGATTGTAGTAAGAAATTTGTGCAGTCGCTTTTCCCAGCCGGGAAGTGCACTTTGGCACCCTTGCCCGTTGAGAACGACCATCAATGTGGCCCGCTGCCCTCCAAAACAAACGAACCCAAACCCGTCGCCAAGAACCCAAGATTCGCGGTAAAAATTCAAGCCGACCGACCTTTTGGACGTGACGCCGAATCCAAAAATTTCCTCTTCCAAATAGCGACTAGCCTCGCATACGATCTCATCATCGGTTACCAGAGGTCGTTTGGCTGTTTTAAAAAATGTCTCTTCGCTCACATGGAAGTTGCACCAGTCAATGAAGGCCACCTGGTTATCGACTGGTTTCCTCACAAGGTGCGTAACAGACTCACCAGTATCGGTAATGACCAATTTCACATGACCGAAGTCCTCATCAACTACGCTAGACCATCCGGGAGTAGTTGACTTGGCGCTCTCTAAGTTTTCCCACATATTATTAAGGTGGTCATCAGCGTGCGCCGTTTTAAGCGGAAATCTCGGTATAAACCTACCCTGACCGTCCACCGCGCCGATCCGCTCCGGCAGCGCTGGCGCGCTGGCGGTGCGTTCTGCGCAGGTGGAAGGAGAGAGGCCGAAGGCGTAGATCTGGCCCTTCACATTGCGTGCAAGCGAAGATCCACCGGAAGCGGTGCGATAAGCATCTGCTTTTTTCTGAGCTTCGATCATTTTGAGTTTGGGGTGTTGTGGGTTGAGCAGATGCCAGAGACGTCAACGTCACCAGTCAGATGAGGCTGGGAGTGATGCAGAGCACCAACCGACGCCTTGGCCAGTGAGTGACGCTGTATTTTTGCGACGCGATCGAGCTCGTCTGAAAAGCCCGGCAGATTCTTCGCCATCCATTCAAGTCGCTCGGCCAAAGTCTTAGGACGTGATATTTTCATAGGAGGGCACCAGAAAGAAAAAGGGGAATGTTGAAGCCGACTTCCCGAACAGCCGAATGAGCGGCGTCCATGGTCTTGAACTCCCGCGCACGGGACGTGCGCGCATCGACAAGGGGCCCGGTCTGATCAGTAGAGAGGCAAGACTGGAGATGCACGCCGTAATGGAAGTGTCCCACCACAGAATGCACGTGGATGGCGACCCCAGTCAGCAACCCGCGTGCGAGATCGCCTTTAGCCTGCGCCATAGTCCAGGTCCTCATGGAGCTGCCTTCCGTGGGCGTCCGCGCCCCCGTGGTGCAACAGAAGCAATAGCTTGAGAGACAGGAAGCGAATGATGATCGACGTGTTCAGCTAACCAGGCGCGGACGTCAACCAACCTGAACAGAAGACGCTTGTTCCCCGGCAGACGACAGATTGGAGGAAGAGCGGCAGGGTTCCGGGATGCGTCACTTCTTATGCTGGAGGGTGATTTATGGATCAGGGCAGCAAGATGCTCTACAGCCAAGAGTTCTGGCGTCGTATCGAAACCATAGTCAGTTTTACCAAATTCGCCCATAATCCCAACTTATCAAGTTTAGCAATGCACTTGAGCCGCAACGATCACAAAATATGAGAGTTGCACTTCATATGAAGCATAATCGACGCAAACCAATCAATTGTCAAGAGGACTTTATGAATTTGTCGCAACGCTTAAAACTAATAGTTGAAAACATGACGCCAGCGTCGCGACGATTCGTGGCACTAGAGGAGGCGACGCAAATCAATGCAAAGACTTGGCAAACTTGGTGGAGTAGAGGCGGGAGGGCGTCCGCCGACATGGTCGAGAGCGCGGGAAAAGCATGGCCACAATACGCGTTCTGGCTAGTGACGGGAATAGACGACTTCGCACACGGGCATTCATCACCCGAGTACCTAACGTGGCGAGAGGCAGGAATTCCAGTGAGGGAGCGAACCAGTGGATGGGAACTGTTTCAAAAAAAGATTGAACTCGAACGCTGCAAACAAAGCAAAATCTCCGGAGAGGACGAACATTTTCTTCTGAGGAAGAAATCTCTCGTAAGAGAAGTGAATCAACTGAACACTCTGAGGGCGGCACAGGAAAAGGCCATCAATGAGCTCGAAGCCAGTTCGGACGAGGATGCAATTAGAGACGCAAGGAGCCAACCGGGTCTTAGCAATGATGAAGTTGAGAAGTTAGTTAATGAATACGAGAAACAGCACCGACAGCCATAACTGTCGGCATCACTCACTATCGATGCAAGAACAACTCGGCATGCATGCATGGGACGCCAAGCAGAGAGCGATCGAACAGGCGCGAACGTCATCGGCCCGCCGAGAGACGAAGTGAAGTGGAGAAATTAACACGCCATGACTATCGACTATCCGAAAGCAACTATCGTTAGCTTCTAACTGCTAGTTGCTAGCAGCTATCCACTATGGCTATCCGCTAATCAGCGATCCGCTATCCGCTACCACATACCCGGCTACGTGCTACCGGCTATCAACTGACAGCCGAATGATGATCGCAAGATTTAGATTGCGTGAGCACGCAAGCGCGCGAGCAAAGCTATTTTATGCCCGGTAAAAGGAGCGCTTTCCTCCCGCCAGTCGGGCATGTGCACCTGAGTGGCAGTCACTCCCTCACCATGCAGCATATCGGCCAGCACCACCGGGTCGATGTTCCTAAGCGTTCGACCATCAGGCAGTGACGCGGTCAACTGACCATACTCCAACTTTACTGTAACTCGGTAGCTCATGAGCCGCCCCCTTAGGCATTGAGATGATCTGCTAACCAATACTGCTGCCCATCCTCTGAGGCGCTGTAAGGCGTGGCCAGGATGAATCACCGACATAAAATCTACGGGCGTAGGCGCAAGAAAAAAAACACGTGATGTACCAAATTACCTCTTTTTACGTCAAAAAAGGTAATTACCTCAGGCAGGTAACTTTTGACCATGCCACAGAGTCTGTAACACTTTGGCCAAATAGGATTGGAATGGCACAATTTTGGCACAGTGAGTGTGCCAATTTGCGCACTAATCTGCGAAACATTGCACTACAACGCAGTGGCTAAGTAATTGATTTTTTGAGGAAAACTGGTGCGGCTGGCGGGGATCGAACCCACGACCCTTGGCTTCGGAGGCCAATACTCTATCCACTGAGCTACAGCCGCGCTGGGGAAAATCTGAAGTGAACCGAAGGATACCGCCTTTCTGCGCGTCCGTCCATGGAAAGTGTCGTATCTCGGGGAAATTGCATTCCAAAGCGGATTCTTTGAGTCTATAATCGCGGGTTTGGCGAAGGTTTGCATCGAGACATGCAAAAACGATACGCCGCACTGCCACCAGCCTCGAAAATTGTAAGGAAATCATGAGCGACGCACACAACGAACACGAATCCGCCATCAGAACGCCTAAGCAACTCGTTGCTGCAGTTGCAGGCTTCTTCCTCGTCACCGTCATCGGTATTGTTTTGCTGGTGCAGTACGTCACTGCTGAAAAACTGACCGGCCGCGGTTCCGACAGCCAAGACCCGCAAGTGGTCGCCGAGCGTCTGCGCCCGGTTGCCGACGAGGGCTTCACGCTCAAGGATTCGAACGCGCCGAAGCAATTGCAAGCCGCCGAGGCCGTGTACACCGCCATTTGCGCCGCCTGCCACGCCACCGGCGCCGCCGGCGCACCGAAACTGGGCGACAACGCCGCCTGGTCGGGCCGCATTGCCCAAGGTTACGACACGCTGCTCAAGCACGCTATCGAAGGTATCCGCGCCATGCCAGCCAAAGGCGGCAACCCGGATCTGGACGATGTTGAAGTCGCGCGCGCCGTGGTGTACATGGCCAACGGTTCCGGCGCCAAGTTCAAGGAGCCAGCGGTTCCGGCACCAGCCGCCCCGGCGCCCCCTGCCGACGCGTCCGCAGCCGCGGCAGCGCCAGCAGCTGAAGTCAAGAAATAATCGATTGGCGCCGGTTTAACCGGCGCGTTGCTAAAAAAGCCGCCCTGGCAACCGGGCGGCTTTTTGTATGGTTGTTGCGGCGCTGTGAGGCTGAATACCAACACCGACCAAGGGTGACGGGCTGGAGGCCAGACCCCTATGTGTAACGGTTCGCAATACCTGCAAATGAGCCGCCCCAGAGCGGACGTAGCGATTTCCCGGAAGTGGGCACTCACCGTCGCCCATTTAGTGAGGTGACGCTGGCTTGCCAAAAAGCTTAGCAAGACTGTGCTGCTCCTCGAAGGAGTATTGCACCACACCGACTGGAACTGTAATCGCCAAAGAAACTTGTAGAGCAGATGCTTGTTCTTTGGAAAACCCACCGCACAACTCGATCAATTGGATACCCTGCTCAGTCAAGCTTTTCGCGGCAACAACGGCCTCTTCAAACGACGAAACGCAGACAATGGTCGTCGAAAATAGAGGCGAATTTATTGAGGCGCGATGGATAGCTGGGTCGTAACCAGGTCCTTTGATGATCATTGCAAACTGGGTGAGGGCCATGGAAACGCCTTATGTCAGAATTATGTTGCGCCTGGAAACCGCTTCGACTTGCATTCGTCACACACCGGGCCGCCACGGGCCGGTTGATGAGCGACCGTGGCGGATGAATTGTAGCGTATTGGTCTACCTTTGCGTGACGCCGACATGAGACGTTTTGTGCGTCTCAAATGGCTAGATGCGGCATATCCGATCCATCCTTGCCTGGTCGTCTAGGTTTTAACGAGACGATCTTCAGGTAGTGTGGTGTGAGCCGAAAACGGCGGCGAATGCGAACACGACCGCGTTCAAACGCGAGCCGCTACAATTGGGGTCTGACCCCGAATCGGCGGCGGCGCCCGACGCGCGCGGCGCGTTACAGCTTGAAACCGCCGATAATCTGCTCGAGCTTGCTGGTCTGCTGCTGCATCGACTGCGCCGCCGCCGCCGCCTGCTCCACCAGCGCGGCGTTCTGCTGGGTGGTGTCGTCGAGCTGGACGATGGCCTGGTTGACCTGGCCGATGCCGGTTTCCTGCTCCTGGCTCGCCAGCAGGATTTCGCCGATGATGTTGGCCACCTTGTTGGTGCCGGCAACGATGTCCTGCATGGTGGCGCCGGCCTGGTCGACCAGTTTGGTGCCGGTATCGACGTTGTGCACCGATTCAACGATCAGCGCGCCGATTTCCTTGGCCGCCGCCGCCGAGCGGTGCGCCAAATTCCTCACCTCCGACGCCACCACCGCGAAGCCGCGGCCCTGCTCGCCGGCCCTGGCCGCCTCGACGGCGGCGTTCAGCGCCAAGATATTGGTCTGGAAGGCGATGCCGTCGATGACGCTGATGATGTCGGCGATTTTCTTCGACGAGCGTTCAATCGCGCCCATCGTGTCGACCACCTGCGCCACCACCACGCCGCCCTGCGCCGCCACCTTGGAGGCGTCCAGCGCCAGCCGGTTGGCCTCGTGGCCGCTGCTGACGTTTTGCTTGACGGTGCCGGTCAGCTCCTCCATCGACGCGGCGGTCTGCTCCAGCGCGCTGGCCTGCCCTTCGGTGCGCGCCGACAGGTCCTGGTTGCCGCTGGCGATTTCGCGCGAGGCCAGCGCGATCGAGCCGGTGCTGCGGCCGATTTCGCGCATCATCTGCTGCAACCGTTCGATAAAGTTGTTGAAGCTGCCGGCAACGTCGTTGAACTCGCTGCCGCCGCCGCCCGGCAGGCGCCGCGTCAGGTCGGCGTCGCCGGCCGACAGCGCGTCGATGTTGGCCTTGAGCACCCCCAGGCGGCCCATGAACAGACGGATGCAGCCGATGAACATGGCCAGCAGCAGCAGCGCGATGGGAATTTGCACCATGCCCAGCTTGCCCAGGATGCGCTCGCTTTGCTCGGTCAGCTGGCTGGTCGGCAAACCGGTCGCCAGCACCCACGGGCTGCCCGGAATCGCCTTCAAGAACAGCGTGTGGTGGCTGCCGTCGTCGCGGTAGGCCGATTCCGCCGCGCCCTGGGCGTCGAGCTTGGGCAGCAGGCGGGCGATTTCCGCCGCCATCGGCGAGCTGGCCGCCAGGTCGTCGACCTTCTTGAGCACGATCTCGCCCTTGATGTGGGAGCTGTTGCTGACAATCTTGCCGTCGCGCTCGACGATCAGGATCTGGGCGTGGATCGCCGCCTCCATGTCGGCCACCAGGCGGTTGAAGAAGCCCAGTGTGACGTCGATGGTGGCCACGCCGTACAGCTCGTTGTCCTTGTAGATCGGCATGGCGCAGTTGGTGCGCGGCTGCGCGCTGGCGTCGTCCTTGTAGGCCTTGGCCCAGTCGCAATGGCCCTTTGCCGACTTGAGCCCGCCCAAATACCAGCTCTGCTCGAAGTATTTCAGCGACTCCGGCGAATTCCAATGGGTGTTGACGACCAGTTTGTTGGCGGCGTCGCGGGCGAAAAAGGTGCTGAACTTGTCGCGCTCGGGATCGCGCTTCTTCGGCAGCGGCCAGATGCCGCCGCCGAAGACGTTCGGGTCGGAATACTGGTCGACCAGGCCCGGCAGCAAGACGTCGATGGCCGCGCTGTCCATCAGCGCCACCGTCTGCGTGATGCTGCGCTGCTGCGCCTCCACCTGCCGCAGTTGCTCGGTGATCTTGGTGGAAATTTTACTCACGTCAAAGCCGATCACCATGCCCTCGGTGCGCTTCAGGTCCGGCGTGACGAAAAAATGGATGACGGCCAGCGTCATCACCAGCAGCACCACGAAGACCAGGCTGAACAGGGTGATGAAACGGGATTGGCTGGTGCGGAACATGTCTGTCAAAATACTTCCTCTCGAATGGCGCGCGGTGGATGGTGCGACGCTTGTTTACGTTGCCGTATAGATATAAACGCTTCAATCCGCGCTGTCAACGAGGAAACAAGACCGCCTGCCGGCGCAACACATCGCGCGCCCATAAAAAATGCCGCCCGGCGCGAACCGGGCGGCAGCTCTACCTCACACCGGAAACCGGCTTACCACATGATGACGCGCTCTTTCGGCGGCAGGTACATCTTGTCGCCCTGCTTGACGCCGAAGGCGCTGTAGAAGCCGGGCTGGTTGCGCATGGTGCCGTTGGCGCGGAACTGGCCGGGCGAATGCGGGTCGGTTTTCAGCAGCACCAGTTGCTGCGCCTCGCGCATCTTCATGCGCCACACCTGGGCGAAGCCGGCGTAGAAGCGCTGCTCGCCGGTGAAGCCGTCAAGCACCGGCGCCTTCTTGCCGGCCAGCGACAGCTTGTAGGCCTTGTAGGCGATCGCCACGCCGGAGTTGTCGGCGATGTTCTCGCCCAGCGTCAGCTCGCCGTTGACGTGGTGGCCCTTGACCGGGCTGAAGGCGTTGTACTGCGCCACCAGTTGCTTGGTCTTGGCGGCGAAGTTCTTGTGGTCGGCCTTGCTCCACCAGTCGCGCAAGTTGCCGTCGCCGTCGTACTGCGCGCCCTGGTCGTCGAAGCCGTGGCTGATCTCGTGGCCGATCACCGCGCCGATGGCGCCGTAGTTGACCGCGTCGTCGGCGTTGGCGTCGAAGAACGGCGGCTGCAGGATCGAGGCCGGGAAGACGATCTCGTTCAGTTCCGGGTTGTAATAGGCGTTCACCGTCTGCGGCGTCATGCCCCACTCGTCGCGGTCGATCGGCTTGCCCAGCTTGTCGACTTCGCGCGCGTGGCTGACCGCGCGCGAACGCAGCACGTTGCCCAGCAAGTCGTCCTGCGCCACCGTCAGCGCGCTGTAGTCGCGCCACTTGTTCGGATAGCCGATCTTGGTGGTGAACTTGGACAGCTTGTCCTGCGCCTGTTTCTTGGTGGCCGGGCTCATCCAGTCAAGTTTGTCGATGCTCTGCTTGTAAGCCACCATCAGGTTCTTCACCAGCACCTCCATGCGCGCCTTGCGCTCGGCCGGGAAGTATTGCTCGACGTACAGCTTGCCGACGCTCTCGCCCAGCGCCGCCTCGACCGCGCCGACGCCGCGCTTCCAGCGCGGCCGCATCTCCGTCACGCCGGTCAGCGCCGTGCCGTAGAAGGCGAAGTTCTCGTCGACGAAGGCCTTGCTCAGGTAGGGCGCGGTGCTGTGCAGCAGGTGCCACTGGAAATACGCCTTCCACACCGCCAGCGGGGTGGTTTCCAGCACCGCGTTGAAGCCCTTCAGGTAGCTCGGCTGGCTGACGATGACGTAGCTGACCTTGCCGCTGATGCCGGCCTCGGCCAGATACGGCTGCCAGTCGTGGTCCGGCGTCAACGCCGCCAGTTGCGCCAGTTCCAGCTTGTTGTAGGCCTTCACCGGATCGCGGTTCTCGACGTTGCTCCACTGCACCTTGGCCAACGCCGTTTCCAGCGCCACGATGTCCTTGGCGTTGGCGGCGGCGTTGCCGTCGCCGCCCAGCGCCAGCATCTTCTCGACGTGGCTCAGGTAGGTGGCGCGCAGGGGGGCCTTGTCGGCCTCCAGATAGTAGTCGCGGTCGGGCAGGCCCAGGCCGCCCTGGGCGAAGTCGGCCACGTACTTGGTCGAATCCTTGGCGTCCTGGTGGATGCCGAAGTCGTACGGCGCGCCCACGCCCATTTTGCTGAAGGTCGCCAGCAGCGCCGGAATCTGCTTCTTGTCGCTCAGCGCGGCGACGCGGGCCAGGAACGGCGCCACCGGCGCCAGGCCCAGTTGCTCAAGCTTTTGCTCGTTCATGTAACTGGCGTAAAAATCGCCGATTATCTGGGCGTCGGAACCGGCCGCGCGGTTCGGGTTGGCGGCCGCCGCCTCGATAATGCCGCGCAACTGCGGCTGGGTGTCGTCGGCCAGTTTGGCGAAGCTGCCCCAGCTCGCCTTGTCGGCCGGGATTTCCGTCGCGGCCAGCCACTTGCCGTTCAAATGGTTGAAGAAATCGTCCTGCGCGCGCACGCCGGCGTCGACATACTCGACGGCAATGCCCGACACCGGCGCAGCGCCGCCCGGGGCGCTCTTGGCGACGGCGTGCTTGGCCACGTCGGCCGCGCCGGCAACACCGGCGACGCCGGCCAGCAGACTCAAAGTTAATGCGCTAAGTAAATATCGTTTCACATCATTCCTTATCAAGTTTAACAGCGGTAACGCCTGAGATTCCTGACCAGCGTTCGGATCGGCTGGCCGGATTTTTCGACTGTATCATAGAGCCGCGCCATACCGTTAGCCAGCTTGCCATAAAGACGAAAAGACCACGGCGCGCGCCGCGCGGCGCCCGAACTAATTACGCTTCCGCGGTCTAACGATGGTACGACCACGGCACGCAAAGCACATGACACTATCGGACTTTATACGCGCGCGGACCGATTCCATCCTGGAGCAGTGGGAACAGTTTGCCAAGCAAATCCCGTCGGCGCGCGGCATGGACACCGAGGCGCTGCGCGACCATGCCCGGGGTATCCTGGGCGCGATCGCCGACGACCTCGACCAGGCGCAGAGCGACCTGCAGCAGGATGAAAAATCCAAGGGCCGCGGACCGCGCGGCAAGGCCGCCAGCGAGGCCGAAATGCACGGCGCGGCGCGCGTCGCCGAGGGTTTCAGCATCAACGACGCGATGGCCGAATACCGCGCCTTGCGCGCCAGCGTGCTGCGGCTATGGCGCAACACCGTCGCGGCCGGCGAGCGCGCCGCCGTCGCCGAGCTGACCCGCTTCAACGAGGCGCTCGACCAGGCCCTGAGCGAGTCGCTGGCGCGCTACGCCAGCGACAGCGAGCGCTTCACCCGCCTGTTCGACACGCTGCTGTCGTCGTCGCCCGACCTGAACTATATTTTCGACCTGGACGGCAGGCTGATCTACGCCAACAAGGCGCTGACCAATGTGTACCAGCGCTCGCTGCAACAAATCGTCGGCAAGACCCTGGCCGAGCTGGGCGCGCCGGCGGCGGCCGACCTGCGCCAGTACTTCCGGCGCGTCATCGACGGCAAGCTCATCCACCGCGGCGAAATGCCGTATCCGCTCGAGGGCGGGGACCGGGCGACCTGCGCGACCTACGACTTCCTGCTGGTGCCGGTGACCAACCGGCAGGGCAAGGTCGAGGCCATCGCCGGCAGCGCGCGCGACGTCACCGAGCGCAAGCAAACCGAGCAGCGCATCCGCCGCAGCGCCACCTACGACTTCCTGACCAACCTGCCGAACCGCAGCCTGTTCCGCGACCGGCTCGAACAAGAAGTCAAACGCGCCGGGCGCAGCGGCCTGCCGCTGGCGTTGTTTTTCATCGACCTGGACGGCTTCAAGGAGGTCAACGACCGCCTCGGCCACGACGCCGGCGACCAGTTGCTGCGGCAGGTGGCGCAGCGCATCAGCGCCTGCGTGCGCGACACCGACACGGTGGCGCGCCTGGGCGGCGACGAGTTCACCGTCATCCTCGGCGACGTCAGCAAGATCGGCCACGTCGAAATCCTGACCCAGGCCATCCTCGACGCCCTGGCCCTGCCCTTCAAGGTGCGCAACAAGGAGGTGCAAATTTCCTGCAGCATCGGCATCACGCTCTACCCGCAGGACGCGCACAAGCCCGAGAACCTGCTCGGCAACGCCGACCAGGCCATGTACGTGGCCAAGAACAGCGGACGCAACCGCTTCAGCTTCTTCACCGCCGGCATGCGCGAGGCGGCCTGGGTGCGCCTGAAGATGATCGACGAGCTGCGCCGCGCGCTGTCGCAGCAGCAGCTGGCGGTGTACTACCAGCCCATCGTCGACCTGGCGCGCGGCGGCATCGTCAAGGCCGAGGCGCTGCTGCGCTGGCGCCATCCGCAGACCGGCCTGATGCTGCCGGACAAATTCATCGGCCTGGCCGAGGAGACCGGCCTGATCGGCGAAATCGGCGACTGGGTGCTGGGGCAGGCGGCGGCCACCGCGCGCCAGTGGGGCGAATGGCTGGGCGCGCCGTTTCAAATCAGCGTCAACAAGTCGCCGGTGGAATTCATGAGCAAGGCGCGGATGAAGAATTGGGACACCTACCTGGCGCGCAGCGGCCCCGAGAGCAACTGCCTGAGTGTGGAAATCACCGAAGGGGTGCTGCTCAGCGACCTGCCGTGGGTCAGGACCAAGCTCGACGACCTGCACAGCGCCGGCATCGAACTGGCCATCGACGACTTCGGCACCGGCTACTCGTCGCTGGCCTACCTGAAGAAATTCAAGGTCGACTACTTGAAAATCGACCAGTCGTTCGTGCAGGACACGGCCGCCGACGGCGACAGCCGGGTCTTTGCCGAAACCATCATCGTCATGGCGCACAAACTCGGCCTGAAAGTGATCGCCGAAGGCGTCGAAACGGCCGAACAGCGCCACTGGCTGAAAACCGCCGGCTGCGACTACGCCCAGGGTTTCCTGTTTTCGGCGGCGCTGCCGCCGCGCGACTTCGCGCTGCTGCTGGGCGCCGGCAAGGGGCCGCGCGAGCGCGTGCGCGCGCCGCCGGCGCCTCGGCCTACCAGATGATGACGCGCCGCTCCGGCGCCAGATACATCTTGTCGCCTTCCTTGACGTCGAACGCGTCGTAGAAGCCGGGCTGGTTGACCACCGTGCCGTTGGCGCGGAACTGGCCGGGCGCATGCGGATCGGACTTGATCTGCACGATCTGCTGCGGCTCGCGCATCTTGCTGCGCCAGACCTGGCCAAAGCCCATGTAAAAGCGCTGGTCGCCGCTCAGGCCGTCGATCACCGGCGCGTCTTGGCCGCCCAGCGACAGCCGGTAAGCCTTGTAGGCAACCGCCAGGCCGGAGTTGTCGGCGATGTTCTCGCCCAGCGTCAACTCGCCGTTCACCTGGTAGCCCGGCAGCGGGCTGTAGCGGCTGTACTGCCGGACCAGCGCGTCGGCCTTGGCGGCGAAGTTCTTGCGGTCCTGCGCGCCCCACCAGTCGCGCAGATTGCCGTCGCCGTCGGACTGGCTGCCCTTGTCGTCGAAGCCGTGGCTGATCTCGTGGCCGATCACCGCGCCGATGGCGCCGTAGTTGACGGCGTCGTCGGCGCCGGCGTCGAAGAACGGCGGCTGCAGGATCGACGCCGGGAACACGATCTCGTTCATCGTCGAACTGTAATAGGCGTTCACCGTCTGCGGCGTCATGCCCCACTCCTCGCGGTCGACCGGCATGCCCAGCTTGTTCAACTGGCGTTTGTAGCCGAAATCGGCGGCGCGCATCATATTGCCCACCAGCTCGCCGCGGGCGATCGCCAGCGCGCCGTAGTCGCGCCACTTGCTCGGATAACCGATCTTCGGCGTGAACTTGGCCAGCTTGGCCTGCGCCTCGCGCTTGGTCTCCGGGCTCATCCAGTCGAGCGTGTCAATGCTCTGGCGGTAGGCCAGCATCAGGTTGCGCACCAGCGTCTCCATGCGCGCCTTGCGCTCGGCCGGGAAATGCCGCGCCACGTACAGCTTGCCGACCGCCTCGCCCAGCGCGCCCTCGACCGCCGCGACGCCGCGCTTCCAGCGCGGCGGCTGCGCCGTCACACCGGTGATGGTGGTGCCGTAAAAGGCGAAATGGGCGTCGGCGAAATCGCTCGACAGATAAGGCGCGTAGCTGCGCAACAACTGCCACTCGAAATACGCCTGCCAAGTCGCCAGGTCGGTCTGCTCGACGATCTTTTGCAGGGCGCCCAGATAGCTGGGCTGGCTGGCGATCACATAATCGACCTTGGCGGCGACGCCGGCCGCCGCCATGCCGCCGCGGAGATCGTAGCCGGGCGTGAGCGCGTCGAGCTGGGCCAGCGCGACCTTGTTATAGCGCTTGACCGGGTCGCGGTTCTCGACCTTGGTCCACTGCACCTGGGCCAGCGCGGTTTCCAGCGCCACCACCGCCTTGGCGTCGGCGCCGGCGCGCTTGCCGCCGGCCAGGGCCAGCATCTTCTCGACGTGCAACTGGTACTTCGCCTTGACCTCGGCCAGCTTGGCGTCGAGGTAATAATCGCGGTCGGGCATGCCCAGCCCGCTCTGGCTGACATACACGGCGTAGCGGGTCGACGCGCGCGCGTCCTGGCCGATATAGATGGCGTACGGCGCGGCCACGCCGATCTGCGCCAGATGCGCGACCAGCGCCGGAATCGCCTTCTTGTCGCGCAAGGCGCGGATGCGGCTGAACTCGCCGGCGAGCGGCTTGGCGCCCAGCGCGTCGAGCCGCTTCTCGTCCATATAACTGGCGTACAGATCGCCGATTTTTTGCTGCTCGGCGGCGGCGGCGCCGGCCTTGGCGCCACCGCCCTGCCCGGCCTGCTGGGCCGCCTCGACAATGGCGCGCAATTGCGGCAGCGTATCGTCGCGCAGCTTGGCGAACGACCCCCAGCTCGACTTATCGGCGGGGATCTCGGTCGTCTTCAGCCACTGGCCGTTCAAATGGGCGAAAAAATCGTCCTGCGCGCGCACGCCGGCGTCGATGTACTGCACGTCGACGCCGGAACGCGGCGCGGCGGCGGCCGGCTGGGACTGCGCGGTGTCGGCGGCGTGGCTCAAGCTGGCCAGCAGAGTCAAGGTCAACGCACTCAAAAGATATCGTTTCACAAAGTGTCCTTATGGGGCAGGTAAGAAAAGGCCGCCGGGCGGAATGGCCGGGCGCGCCGGGTGCAAATGTAGCACGGCCCCCAACGATTTTCCACGCGCACGCCCCTACACTCTGGGGTCGGGTCTCGATATGGCGGTTTTTTTTGGCGTATTGATGCGCAGCAAACTTGCGTGTAAAAACCGGGGCTTAACCCCGGGGCTTAGAACTTGGTTTCGAGCCGGACGCTCCAGACGGCGTAGGTGCGCGCGCTGGTTTCGGCCATCTGCGCCAGGCCGTTGGTGTAGACCAGGCGGCCACTGTCGGCGTCGTCGGCCAGCAGGTTGCTCGCGGAAACGCGCAATTGCGTGCGCGGGTTGAACTTCCACAGGCCGTACAGGTCCAGCGCGCGCTTGGCGCCGCCGGTCACGGTTTCGCTCAGGCTGGTCCGGACGGTGCTGCCCGGGCTCCAGTTGAAGCTGCCGCCCAGCGTCAGCGGCACATCCTTCATGCGGTAGTCGAGGCCGACGTTGGCGCTGGCCTTGGCCTGCTGGTCGAGCCGGTTGTTGGGGCCGGGAATGCCGTCGACGTCGGACCAGAAGCGGCTGTAGTTGCTGCGGAAATCAATCGCCGGCGCGTTCTCGACAAACTCGGCCAGCTGGAATTTGGCCTCCAGTTCGATGCCGCTGGTGCGCGCCTTGCCGATGTTGGTCGGCGTCGAGACCCAGCGCGGCCCGGTCGCGGTGTGTTGCAGCGTGGTGTCGCGCCGCATCAGATTGTCGATGTCGCGCACGAAGCCGCTGGCGCTGACGATGCCGCTGCGCCCCAGGTAGTGTTCGTAGGCCACGTCGAGGCCGGTCGCCAGCTCCGGCTTCAGGTTCGGGTTGCCGGTGCGGTCGGGCCGGGTCGCGCTGTTCAGGCGCGACAGCGACGGCAGCGCGATCAGGTCGGCCAGCGGCGGCGCCTTGTAACTGTGCGTCAGGCTCATGCGCACCTGGTCCTTTTCGCTGCCCGGAATGCGCCAGACGCCGTGCAGCAGCGGGCTCCAGACCCGGCTCTGGTTGGCGATATCGGCGCCGGCCCGGCTGCTGGTGGTGCGGATGCCTTCCCAGCGCAGGCCGAAGTAGGCCGACCATTGCGGCGTGATGTCCCACTCGTCCTGCACGAAGCCGGCGAAGCGGCGCGTGTCGGCCCGCAGGTTGTCGCCCGAGTCGGCGAACTGCGGCGCGCCGTTGTCGAGCGACACGCGGCTTTGCTCGCGCTGGTTCCATTCGACGTCCCAGCCGGCCGCCAGCAAGTGGCCCTGGCCCAGCGGCGTGGTGTATTTGCCGCCGGTGTTGGCGCTGCGGTCGCGGGTGGCGTCGCTGTCGACGATGCGGTTCAGCAGCGCGCCGCCGTCGTCGAACTGCTCGCGCTGGGCGTCGCTGGCGCTGCGGCCGCGGCCGAAGCCGAACTTGACGTCGAGCTTGGAGGCACCCTCGAACTTGTGGAGCCAGTTGCCGAAGCCGCGCAGGAAGGTGCTCGACGCCTGCGAGCGCGCCCGCGCGTCGGCGTATTCGGGCGGCAGCGGCCCGATGCTTTGCGCCAGCGCGCTACTACTGGCGCCGTCGCTGCGCGAACTCATTAAAAAAGGCTGGAAGTTCAGCGTGTCGCCGCCGTCGAATTTATACGACAGCCGCGGCGTCAGGTGGATGCCGCGGCCACGCCGTTCGCTCCGCTCGAACAGGTCCTGCTGTTTCACGACGTCGCCGTCGGCCTCGGTGTCGCGGTTGTGCGTGGCGCTGCCGTCTTGCTGGCGGTTTTCAAACACCGACGCCGACAGCGTGTAGGTCAGCGCGCCAACCTTGCCCGGCACCAGCAGCGAAACGTTGGGCGCGTGCAGGCCCTGCTCGATCGTGTCGCTCAGCTTGAGTTGCTTGTCGCGCTGCTGATAACCGTCGCGCAGTACGATGTTGATGGTGCCGGCGATGGCGCGGGTGCTGTGCTCGGCGACCGGGCCGCGCATCACCTCGATGCGTTCGACCTGGTCGGGCGACAGCGTATCCATCGAAAAGCCCGGCGGCGCGCGCTCGCCGTTCAGCAGCACCTGGGTGTAGCCGCTGCCCAGGCCGCGCATGCGGATCTCGCCGCCGCGCCCGGGCCGCCCGCCCATCGTCACGCCCGGCAGGCGCTTGAGGATGTCGCCCAGGTTGCTGTCGCCGTTGCGGTCGAGTTCCTCGCGGCCGTAGATCTGCTTGCCGGCGGTCGACTGCCGGCGCGCGTCCATGTCGCTGGCGCGGCTGCCGTTGACGATCACCTGCGCCGGCGCGGGCGCCTTGGCGTCGGCGGCGGGCGCGGGCGGTGGTGCGCTCTGGCTGGCGGGCGTCGGATCGGCGCTGGCGGCCGGCGCGCTCTGGCCGGCCGCTTGCGCCGCGCCGACGCTGGCGCCCAGCAAAATCAGGCAGGCGGCGGGGATCAATGGACTCATGGGGGCGTGGAATTAGGAGGTGGCGCCGTGCCAAGTCATGGCGGCGGCTGGGACTGTCAATGGGCGTATTCTATGCGCCATGGCGGCGCAACGGCGGCCCGGGGCGGCGTTTTTTACTTTACGATACACATCGACATCGACATCGACATCGACATCGACATCGGCGCGGATGCCGCGCCACGGCGGCGCCCTCCCGGCGCTAGGAAATCATTCGAAAAAAAAGCCTGCGTCGGTATCGGCGCAGGCGAAAAACCATTACAAGTACAGGGAAGTTGCAAGCCGACTATAGGGCGGCAGCCGGCGCGCGGCGCGGCTATTTACAATTTCTTACGGTCTTCAACAAAAACATTACACGGCCGCCGCGGCGCTGACAAAACAGCGGCAAAACAGTCTTGCGACGGCGCCAAATCGGCGTACAGTAGGGTTGCGTCAGCAAAATCGTAGCGCCCATTACGCTAGCAAAGATTCGGGGCTATACTGGATCGTAGCGCCGCTCCTTCCGGACCGGCGTGTATTTTTAGCATCGACAGGTGAAACATGGGCAAACTCAAAAATACCGGCCTGGTGGGCCTGGGCGTCATTGCCGGCGTCGCCGTCTCGCTGCAGTTTTCCGCGATGGCGCAAAAGCAGGTCGAGCCGGTGCTGCCGCTCGAAGAGTTGCGCCAGCTGGCCGACGTGTTCGGCCTGATCAAGTCGGACTATGTCGAGCAGGTCGAGGACAAGAAACTGTTGACCGAGGCCATTACCGGCATGGTCGCGTCGCTCGACCCGCACTCCGCCTACCTCGACAAGAAGGCCTACGCCGAACTGCGCGAGGGGTCGCAGGGCAAGTTCGTCGGCCTGGGCATTGAAATCGGCCTGAGCGAGGACGGCTACATCAAGATCGTCGCCCCCATCGAGGATTCGCCGGCCTACCGCGCCGGCATCAAGGCGGGCGACCTGATCACCCGGCTCGACGCCACGCCGGTCAAGGGCATGAGCCTGGACGACTCGGTCAAGAAAATGCGCGGCGAGCCGGGCAGCAAGGTGACGCTGACGATCGCCCGCAAGGACGAGCCGCAGCCGCTGGTGTTCATCATCGCGCGCGAGGAAATCCACCAGAAGAGCGTGAAGGCGAAAATCGTCGAACCCGGCTACGCCTGGCTGCGCGTGGCGCAGTTCCAGGAGCCGACGGTGGACGACATGGCCGCCAAGATCACCGAACTGTACCAGCAGGACCCGAACCTGAAGGGCCTGGTGCTGGACCTGCGCAACGATCCCGGCGGCGTACTGCAGGGCGCCATCGGCGTGTCGGCGGCGTTCCTGCCGAAGGACGCGGCGATCGTCTCGACCAACGGCCAGTTGCCCGACTCGAAACAGATTTTCTACGGCCGCGCCGAATATTACGCGCTGCGCAGCGAGGCCGACGCGCTGGCCAAGCTGCCGGAGGCGGTCAAGAGCGTGCCGATGGTGGTGCTGGTCAACACCGGCTCGGCCTCGGCCTCGGAAATCGTCGCCGGCGCGCTGCAGGACTACAAGCGCGCCACCATCATCGGCAGCCAGACCTTCGGCAAGGGTTCGGTGCAAACCATCCGCCAACTGACGGCCGACACCGCCGTCAAGCTGACCACGGCGCGCTACTACACGCCGAAGGGGCGGTCGATCCAGGCCAAGGGCATCTCGCCCGACCTGCTGGTTGACGAGAACGCCGACGGCGACGGCTTGAACAGCCTGCGCACCCGCGAAGCCGACCTGGAAAAGCACCTGAGCAACGACCGCGACAAGGAAGCGGTCAAGGGCGGGCGCGACGAGCTGGAGGAGCAGATGCGCATCGTCGCGATGGAGAAGAAACGCAAGCCGCTGGAATACGGCAGCAAGGACGACTTCCAACTGGGCCAGGCGCTGAACCATTTGAAGGGCTTGCCGGTGCAACTGGCCAAGTCGGACTCGGCGATCGTGCAGGTCAGCGATCCGAAGAAGATTCCCGGGAAAAAATAAGTGACGACGGCGCCTTCGAGGCGCCGTTTTTTATGGACGGCGCCGTTGGCGCGCCGCCACAATCAAAAAAACCAGCGGCAACGAGCCGGGACCAGACCATCAGGTCTGGCCCCGGGGTGACGCCCCTGGTTTCGTTTGCGTCTGCGGCCAGCACCTATAATCGACGTACAACATTGAAATAAACCGGGTCCGTCCCATGAATATTTCGTGACTGTTCAGCCGCTATGCGGCAAGCGGGATAGGATTACCGTTGAAGGCCCGGAGCAGAACCTCAAGCATGCCATGGCCTTGCTTGCGTAGC